>DASPZH010000478.1:0-11859 GCA_035636335.1 Streptosporangiaceae bacterium | reverse complement strand
GCCTGCCATCGAGTTCTATGGCTAACGCGAATTCGTCGTAGAGCACGTCTCTGTACTCGCGACGCCGATCACGGGCAGCCGGCACCTGCCGCTTGCCTCGCGGCAGGTGGTGTGCCTTCTCGACGTCTCGGACGTACAGGTACTCCAGTACGGAATGGACGCCTGCCATGCCGGGCTGGAGTACCGACTCGATGTCGTTGCGCCAGCGAAGCCGGGCGCGCCCGTTCACGGCCTCAAGCAAGATCTGCGCCGTGGTCAGCCTGCGGCCGAGCGCCGACGTTATCCAGCCGATCGCCTGATCGAGGCTGCCGCAGCTTTCGCAGAGGTCGAGAACGGTCTCCTCGACCCTGGTTCGAGGCGGCAGGCGAACTGGATGCACGGCCAGGTCGGCCTGGCGATTGATGTGAACGACGATATCGCGCGCCGCAGCGACACGCCGGCTGGCCGGAATGGTGACGTGTATGACAGGTGCCGGCTTGTCCACGAGCCCGTCCAGTTCTGCGGCAGTCTGATAGCTCAGTGCGGCTCCCGGCCCGGCCCGCAGGACCGCCGCCCACAGCGTTGCCTCGCGATTCGGAATTCCGGTGAAGATCGCGTAGACGCCGTTGTGCAGCCGCTGCCAGCGTCCGCGGGCGAGCTGGGAATCGATCAGCCCTTTGCTAACTCCTGCTGATAGTGCCTGGCTTCTGGCGATCACGCCGCGCTGGCGGTCGGTGAGATCGCGGAGCGCGGCGGGCAGTTCAGATGGCATGGCACCCAAGGTCGCGCTGTGCGGCAGCGCCGGGCAACACAGCGCCGCCGCTCCTGTGGATAACCAGCCCGTCGTTCCACAGCCGCGGATTCCCGCTTGCACCGCGGCCTGAGCTAGCGGACCACGAGGAAGCTGGCGGCATCGCGCTCGGGACGCGGGGCCGCCGGGGCGGCGGCGTGGCCGACGCCGACCGCGCCCATCGGCTCCCAGCCCGCCGGCAAGTCGAGTGCCGCGGCCGCGACCGGGCCGCAGAACAACGTGCTGGACACCCAGCACGAGCCGAGCCCTTCGACCGCCAGGGCGACGAGCAGGTTCTGCACGCCGGCGCCCATGGCGACCAGGAACATCGCCCGCTCCGCGGCGTTGCGGCGCTGGTCAGGGTAGGTATGCGCGGCCTCGGCGAGCAGGCAGGGCACGATGATCAGCGGCGCGCGGCGCAGCGGCTCGCCGCGCCTGGTCCGGCGGTCGATCTGATCCTCGGTGAACCGGTCGCCGCGCAGGTCGGCGACCCAGGCCGCGAGCATGTCGTCGAGCAGCCTGGTGCGCGCCCGCGCCGACTCGACGACCGCGAACCGCCACGGCTGGCTGTGGTGCGGTGCCGGGGCGGTGAGTGCGGCGGCGATCGCGCGCCGCACCGCGGCCGGGTCGGCCGGGTCCGCGGTGAAGTCCCGCACGGTGCGCCGCTCGGCGAGGACGTCGGCCGCCCCGAACCGGAACATGTCCTCGGAGGCCGGCCTGATCAGCGCCGCCGCGCCGGGCCCGTCGCCGTCGGGTTCGCCGGTCCCGCTGTGGCCGAGCGCGACGGTGCCGTCATCGCGCTGGCCGGCGGAGCGCGGCGGAGCAGGGTGAGCCGCCGCGTCGGCGGCCGCGGCGGGACCGGCTCCGATGACCAGCTCGGGCAGGCCGCGCACGATCGCGACCGGAACCTGGTCGGTCTTGCCCTTGACGAGCTCGGCCGCAGCGGCGATCTCGTCCGCGACGGCCGCGACCGTCACCTCAAGCGTGTTGCCGAAGGTGTCGGCCTGGCCACGGTGGTCGCGCAGCGGCCGCACCCCGGCCGCTCCGATCGCCGTGTCGGTCTGGCCGTTGCGCCACGGGCGGCCCATCGTGTCGGTGATCAGCACGCCGACCGTCGTGCCGGTCAATTCGGTGATCGCCTTACGCAGTCGCCTGGCCGACCCGTCCGGGTCCTCGGGCAGCAGCACGACGGTTCCCGGCGCGGTGTTGGACTCGTCGACCCCGGCCGCCGCCATGACCAGGCCGTGCCTGGTCTGGGCGATCGTCGTCGGGCCGCGACGCGCCACCACCCTGACGGTCTCGGCCGCGATCGCGTCGTCGCGTCCGGCGCTGGTCACCCTGCCCTCGGCCTTGCTGACGATCTTGGACGTGACCACCACGATGTCGCCGCCGGCCAGCCGGGGCGCCGCCGCCACGATCAGTTCGGCCAGGTTGGCCCCCGGCCCGATCTCCGGCAGCCCTGGCACGCCGGTGACGGTGATCTCGCTCATGGGGTGTCTCCCGCTCGCACGGACAACTCCTGGGCGAGGTGGATCGCCGTGCTGGCGATCGTCGCGGCCGCCGCGGCGTCGGTCATGTAGAGCGGCAGTGCCCGCACCGCGGTCCCGGCGAGCCCGGTGTCCTGCACCGCGGCGGCGTCGGAAGAGTCGACGAGCCAGCCGTTAAGCAAATGAGGACCGTAGTGCGCGGCGACGGCCGCAGCGGTCGTCTTGACTCCGATCGCCGCCAGGCAGGCGTCGGCCATGCCGCGGACCGGCGCGCCGCCGATCACCGGGGAGACGCCCACGACCGTCTTGGCGCGGACCGCTTCGGCGATGCCCGGTATCGCGAGGATGATGCCGATGCTGACGACCGGGTTGGACGGCGGCAGCAGGACGAAGTCCGCGTCGGCGATCGCCCGCAGCACGCCGGGAGCGGGCGCGGCTCGCTCGGCGCCGGAGGCGATGAAGCTCAGGGCGGGAACCTTGGCGTGCAGCCGGACCCACCACTCCTGGAAGTGCACGGTGCGCCTGCCCGCCTCGTCGTCGATCAGCACGTGAGTCTGGACGTCGTCGTCGGTCATCGGCAGCAGTCTCACGCCAGGCTGCCATCGGTCGCACAGCCGCTTCGTCACCTCCGACAGCGGCAGCCCGGCGTGCAGCATCGATGTGCGCACGATATGGGTGGCGAAGTCGCGGTCGCCGAGACTGAACCAGTCGGGCCCGGCGCCGTAGGCGGCCAGCTCGGACTGCACCAGGTAGCTCTCGTCGGCGCGGCCCCAGCCCTGCTCCTCGCTGATGCCGCCGCCGAGCGTGTACATCACGGTGTCCAGGTCCGGGCAGACATGCAGGCCGAACAGCCCGATGTCGTCGCCCGTGTTCCCGACGACCGTGATCTCGGCGTCAGGAGCGGCGATTCGCAGTCCGCGCAGGAACCGGGCGCCGCCGACCCCGCCGGCGAGCAAGGTGATGCGCATGCGCCCGAGTCTGCCAGCACCGACGGGCCGCACGCCGGCCGGGGACGCCGTCCCGGCGCAGGCTGGGATCCCAGGATTCCCGGCCGACTTTCCCGTCATCACGGGCAAGCGGTTGACCTTTATCACGTATCAGCCTTGACGTTTAGCAAGACACGCGCGTGTAATTTCATCAGTGTAATTCTCTGGCTGGCTTCGCGCGGGGCGCCAGGGAGCCGACGGGGTTAGCGAGGGGTGGAGGTGCGCTGTGACTGACGCAATCGTCGCGCTTGTGCACGACGCGTTTGACATCGGCGCGGACGAGGCTGAGCCGGCCTGGCAGGACAAGGCGCTGTGCGCCCAGACCGATCCTGAGGCGTTCTTTCCCGAGAAGGGCGGGTCTACCAGGGAGGCCAAGCGGGTGTGCCGAAGCTGTGAGGTCCGCGCGGAGTGCCTGGAGTACGCACTCGAGCACGACGAGCGGTTCGGCATCTGGGGCGGCCTGTCCGAACGGGAGCGCAGGCGGCTGAAGCGGGAGGTCGGCTAGCCGCCAGGTTGCCGCGCCGGCCAGCGACCGATCCGGCCAGCGGGTCGGCTCGCGTCGGTCGGCGATCCTGTCGGCGACCCGGTCGGCGGGCTGCGTCGCGAGGCGTCACCAGGCGTCACGAGTTCTCGCTAGACGTCGCGAGGCGTCGCGAGGCACGGTGTTTCGCGGCGGGTTGGAGGCCTTTGCGCTAGTATCGTCCCCGCTGGGGTAGCTCGGCCGCTCTACGGCAAGCTCGCCGTCTGGCAGTGCCGCCCCCCGGGCTTCGCGTATCGTTCACAAGGAACCCGGCCCGCCGGAAGGCCTGGCAGTCGCCGGCCCCGCGGGGTAAAGCCCCCTGACCAGCAACCGGATCGCCTTGTCGCCGAACGAGTCTTATCCGCAGCACGTCGTGACCGCCGTCATCGTCGCGCACGATGGCGCCGTCTGGCTACCCCCTGTTGCCGATGCCGTCCTCGGGCAGACGCGGCCGGTGCAGCGGGTCGTCGCCGTGGACACCGGCAGCCGGGACCGCAGCGGCGCCATCCTCGGGTCGAAGTTCGGCCGGACGGCGGCGTTCGGCATGGACCGGTCGACCGGCTACGGCACCGCGATCGCCAGGGCGCTGCAGCACCGGGCCGCGAACGTGCCCGTGCCCAGCCCGCCAGGCGCCCAGCCGGCCGGGCGGATCGAGTGGCTGTGGCTGCTGCACGACGACTGCGAGCCCGCGCCCGACGCGCTCGAGCAGCTGCTGCGCGGCACGGTCGAGACCACCTCCGCCGCGGTCCTCGGCCCCAAGCTGAGGGACTGGTCCAGCCGCGACGTCATCCTCGAGGCCGGCGTCACCATGGACACGGCGACCAGGCGGGTCACCGGCATCGACCCCCGCGAGGTCGACCAGGGCCAGCACGACGGCGACCGCGATGTGCTCGCCGTGAGCAGCGCGGGCATGCTGGTCCGCCGCGACGTCTGGGAGCAGGTCGGCGGGTTCGACACCGGCATGGGCCTGTTCATGGAGGACGTCGACTTCTGCTGGCGGGTGCACGCGGCCGGCTACCGGGTCCGGGTGATCACCGACGCGATCGCCTACCACGCGCAGGCAGGCGCGAGGCACCGGCGGGCGGTTTCGGTCGGCCGCCGGGCGCGGATGCTCGACCGCAGGAACGGGCTGCTGACCCTGCTCGGCAACCTGCCGCTGCGGCAGATGCTGACCGCGGCGGCCGGCAACGTCCTCGTCTCGCTGCTGCGGATCATCTTCTTCCTCCTGGCCAAGCGGCTGGCCGCGGCCATGGACGAGTTCTCGGCCGTGGTCGCGGTGCTCTGTCATCCGGTCCGGCTGATCCGGATGCGCGGTCAGCGGTCGCGCGGGCGGCGGGCCGCCTACAGCAGGGTCAGGGCGGATCTGCCGCCTGGTCACTCGGCGCGGCGCCTGGTCGAGTTCGTGCTGGCGAAGTCGCAGCTCGACCCCTCAGGGGCGCATCACGCGTCAGCCGACCCGGCAGAAGACGACTCGATGCTCGTCGACAACGGGCTCGGCAGGCGGCTGCTGACCAGCCCGTCGCTGCTCACCTTCGTCGCCCTGCTCGCCGTCGCGCTCACGGCGGGGCGCTCGCTGATCGGGCATGGACCGCTCGGCGGCGGCTCCCTGGTGCCGTCGTGGGGCGGCGCATCCGACTTGTGGCGCGCCTACCTGCAGTCGTTCCACCCGACCGGGATCGGCTCTGGCGCTCCGGCGCCGCCCTGGCTGGCCGTGATCGCCGCGCTCGCCACCGTGCTCGCAGGGAAGGCCTGGCTGGCCGTCGACGTCCTCATGATCGGCTGCGTGCCGCTGGCCGGGATGACCGCGATGCTGGCCGCGCGCAAGGTCACCACGTCGAGGGCGGTCCGGGCGTGGGCGTCGGTGACCTACGCCCTGCTGCCGGTCGCCACCGGGGTGATCGCCTCGGGGCGGTTCGGCGCCGCGGTCGCGTTCATCCTGCTGCCGCTGGTCCTCGCGCACGCGGGCCGCATGGTGACCGGGTCGGGGCCGCGGGCGAGCCGCGCGGCCTGGGCGACCGGGCTGCTGGTCGCGGTCGGCGCCGCCTTCGTTCCGCTGCTGTGGATCGTGACGTTCGCTGCCTGCCTGCTAACCGCGCTCGTCTTCCGCGCCACCCGGCGCGGCCTGCTGCGCAACCTCGCCATCGCGGCGCTGGCCGCGCCGGTCCTGCTGCTGCCCTGGTCGCTGACCCAGGTCGCGCACCCGGCCGGCCTGCTGCTCGAGGCCGGCCTGCCGCAGCCGGGGACACCGGTCGGCGGCCTGCCGGCCAGGGCGCTGCTGCTGCTCAGCCCGGGCGGCCCGGGGTTGCCCCCCTACTGGGTCACGGCCGGGCTGTTCACCGCCGCCCTCGCCGCGCTGTTCGTCGGCCGGCTGCGCAAGCTGGTCCTGGCGGGCTGGGGGATCGCGCTGACCGGGCTGCTCATCGCGATCGTGGCGAGCCACCTGACGGTGCGTCCCGACGACGGCGGCCCGGTGGCCGTGTGGGCCGGACTCCCGCTTGCGCTCGCCGCGCTCGGGCTGCTGCTGGCCTCGGTGGCCGGGGCGGGGGCGCTCGGCCGCCTGCTGGCCGGGGTCAAGGGCTGGCGCGCGGTGGTGTCCGGCCGGGGACCGTGGGCCGCGCTGGTCGCGCTGGTCGCCTGCTCGACTCCGCTGGTCGCCGCCGTCGCCTGGCTCAGCACCGGGGTGAGCGGGCCGATTCACCCGGTGAGCAGCACGGTCGTGCCCGAGCTCGTGGCCGCGGCGGAAGGCCAGAGCCGCCAGGTCCGGACCCTGGTGCTCAGGTCGTCCGGCGGTCACATCTCCTACCTGCTGCTTCGCGGCCCGAGCCCGTCGCTGGCCGACACCGCGCTCACCCCGTCGGCCGATGCCCTGCACGCGCTCAGCCGGGCCGTCTCCGCGCTGACCGTTCCGGGCGGCGGGCTCGCGGCCGACCAGGCACGGCAGCTTGCCGACTTCGACATCGGCTACGTGCTGGTCCAGGCGCCGGTCGACAACCAGCTAGCCAACGTGCTCGGCAACGTGAGCGGGCTGCGGCCCTACAGCATCACGCCGGGCTACTCGCTGTGGCAGCTTGAGACGCCGCCCGCGCGAGTGACCGTCACCGAACCCGACGGCACCGTGGCGGCGATACCGTCGGCGCCGGTCGGCGTGTCGTCCGCCCAGGCTCCCGCCGCGGGCGGAACGCTGATGCTGTCCGAGCCCGCCGGCGGCTGGCACGCATCGCTCAACGGGCATCCGCTGGCCGAGGTGCCGTCGCCGGCCGGAAGCTGGGCGCAGGCCTTCAGGCTGCCCAAGGGTGGCGGCAGCCTGAGCGTCGGGTACTCCGGCCTGACCAGGAACCTCATTCTCGCGTTCGAGTTGCTGGCCTTCGTGGCCGTGGTCGGTCTCGCGCTGCCCGGCATCAAGGTCGCCGATCAGGAGGCGTTGTCGGCCGGCCCGGAGACCGGCGCGCACCGCCCAGGCGAGGCCGGTCCCGGGCCGTCGGACGCGGGCCTGGCCGGTGACGGCAGCCAGGTGGCGGCCGGGCGGCGGGCCGGGCTGGGCGCGGCGCAGGCGCGATCGCAGCGGCTCGCGCGCGGCGCGCGCAGCAAGGCCAGCCGCAGCCGGGCGGCCGCCCGAAACAAGGTCGGCAGGGTCGGCAGGAACAGAGGCAGCCGGCCAGCGACGGCCGGAGGCCGTGCTGGCACGTCGCTGGCCGGCCTTGACGAGGCCGCGGCGGGCGGCCTGGCGGCCGGTGCTGCCGCGCGGCTTGCGCAGCGCAGCCGCGCGGAGGACGAGTCGGGCCAGCATGAAGCGGGCCAGCGTGAAGCGGGCCAGCGCGAGCCCCGGCTGGCCGAGGCCTGGCCGTACGCGGCTGCGGACGACCCGCGCGGCACGGGCAGGCTCGCCGACGCCTGGCCGTACGCGGCCGACGAGCCGCGCCCCGGCGCCCGCGCAGCCGAACCGGGCCCGGGCGCCGGCGCCGACGACTGGCCGTCCGACCAGCGGCCGGTGGCCGGGAGTGACCCGGCGCCGGCCGGCCCGCACCCCGGCCGGCCCGCCGACGCGCCGGAACGGGCCCGGCCCTACTCGGACGAACCGGATCATGACCTCGGTGCTCGTGCCGATTTTTCCGCAACGGGACTGTCCGGGCGGCCCTACGACGACGGCTATCCCGAGCCGCCAGCCGGTCGCCGATCCCCGGCCGCCGGGCGGTCTCCGTCCGGCCGCTCGGCCTCCGGCGACTGGCCGTACCCGGACCTCGATGCTGACGCGCGCGCCGACCGCGATACCGCGGCCGGCCGGTCTCCGTCTGGCCGGTCGCCAGGCGGGTCGTGGCCGTATGCCCACGAGGAGACCGCGGACCGCCGCCCGGCGGCCGGCCGCTCCCCGGCCGGCAGCTCGCCCGAGCGTGACTGGGACGCGCCCGAGCGTGACTGGCCGGGCCGGGACGCGCCCGAGCGTGACCGTCCGGGCCGAGACGCGTCCGAGCGTGACTGGCCGGGCCGAGACGCGCCCGAGCGTGACCGGCTGGACCGGGACCGGCTGGACCGGGACCGGCCGGCCTCGCGTGACGAGCAGGGCACACGGGCGTACCGGCTCGCCGGCGAGCCGCGCTCGACGTCGGGTTCGCGGCCGTACGGCGAGCCGGACGGCGACCCTGGCCCGAACCGGTCCGGCCGGCCCGACCGGCAGTCCGTCCCCAGCCCCGGTGACCGCGAGCCCGCGGAGCCGCGGCGCGGCCGGCGCGGAGTCCGGCGGCCGGCTCGGCACGGCAGCGACAGGGCGGGCCGCAAGAACCAGGCCCAGCCGCAGCCGCCGTCGGCTTGGCCGGCCGACGACGAGGCGCTCGAGCCGTTGCCGCCGACCGGCAGCGCCGGCCGCAGGCAGAGCGGTCGCAGTGCCTGGCGGCCGGCCGAGGACACCGGCGAGCGGGGCAGGCACCGTGACGACGGACGGCAAGCTCAGCGCTGGTCAGAACCGCTGCCCGACTATGAGCCCGAGTACGAAGGGGACGGCTGGTGACGGCTCGAAAGGCCAGGCCGACCAGGAGCCGCCAGCTCGCGAACCGGTTCATCCTGGCGTTCCTCGTGCTGCTCGCGCTGGCCGGCCTGTACGGCGTGGCCGGGCTCAGCCGCGCGGTCGTGCTCACGGCCGCGACGCCGGCCGGCCCGGTGGGCAAGCTGCCGGTCACCGCCGCCCTGGTCGCCTGCCCGGCGCCGGGATCGGCCGGTCTCATCGGCGGGAACATCGCCGAGGCTAGCGCGCCGGCCAGCACCGGCAGCGGTCAGGTGGCGCTGACCGCGCTGAGTCCTGCCGCCAAGTCGCGGCCGCCCGCGGCGGTGAACACGTCCCCGCGGCCTGGTCAGCTCACCGTGCGGGCCATCCGCGACGCCGCGGCCGTGCCGAAGAAGCTGGCCACCTTGCCGAGCATGGTCGGCGGGCGGGTGCCGACCAGCCGGGCCAGGGGCGGCCTGATCATCGCGGCTACGGGATCGAACGCGCCGGGCTTCGACGTCGAGCAGCTCAGCCCGGGCGGGCTGCCGACGGCCCGCTGTCAGGCGCCAGGCTCGGACTTCTGGTTCCTCGGCCCGGAGACGACCACGATGCACACCGAGCTGTACCTGATGAACGCCGACAGCACGTCGGCCAACGCGCACCTGAGCGTCCAGACCGACAGCGGCCCGCTGCTCGGCACCCCGGACTCCGGGATCGTCATCCCGCCTCACGCCATGATCGTGCAGAGCCTGGACAAGCTCGTGCACGCGGCCAAGGCCGCCTCGTTCCACGTGACGACGAGCACCGGCAGGGTTGTCGCCGCCATCCGCGAATCCGGCAGTTCCGCCAAGCCGGGCGAGTGGCTGCCAGCCGTCGAGCAGCCGGGGACCACGCAGATGCTGACCGGCCTGCCCGCCACGGCCGGCACGCGCGAGCTGTATGTCACCGTGCCAGGCTCCGCGTCGGCCAGGGTCAAGGTGACCGCGGTGACTCCGCGCGGTTCGTACCAGCCCACCGGCGGCAGCGGCATCAGCCTGCTAGGCCACCTGACCACGGGCGTGTCGATCCCGTCGCTCGGCGGGAACTCCGGCTCGATCAAGATCTCCTCGAACGTGCCGGTCACGACGATGCTGGAGGTCTCGGGCGGTCCGCCCGGCGCGCCTGGCGCCTTCATCGGCGGCTCCGACCCCGTCACCGAGCAGGGTGTCGTCGCGGCGAGCCCGGTCGGCCCGGCGGGCAAGACCCAGCTCGTGCTGTCGGCCCCGGGGGCTGCCGCGAGCGTCAGGATCACGCTGGCCGTCGCGGGCACCGCGCTGACCGGGCAGACCGGCAAGCTGGTGAAGATCGACGCCAAGTCGGCCGCCAAGGTGCGGATCGGCCTGCCCAAGGGCGCGGGCCGCGGCGTCAAGATGGTGGCGATCGTCGTGACGCCGCTGGCCGGATCGGGGCCGGTCTACGCGGCCCGGCTGGCCATCGTCGGCGGCTCCCTGCAGACGGTGCTGCCGGTCGTCTCGTCGCCGACCAGGATCGACCTGCCCGACGTCGGCCAGTCCCTGGTGCGCGTGCTCGGGTCCTTAGCTGGTCGTTCAGTGTCAGACCGGGCCGGTCAGTCGTCCGGATAGTCGGGATCGATCACCTGCGGGTCGAGGTCGAGCAGCTTGGCGAGTTCCTCGATCACCACGTCGAGCACGAGCTCGCCGAGCTCGTCCTCGCCGTCCGCGCGGGCCAGCAGCGGCCTGCGGTACAGCACGATCCTGGCGGGCCTGGCCGGGCGGGCCGGATCGCCCGGTTCTGACCAGGCCGGGTCGAGCCTGGCCAGCGGAACGGGATCGGGTTCCTCGGACAGCAGGTCGACGGCTGGGGGATCGACCGCGGGCACTTCCTCGACCGCGAACTCCACGCCGGCCAGCTCGGCCTCCCAGCGCGGCTCGAGCTGGGCGACCGCCTGCAGGACCAGCTCGTCGAACCGCTCGGCGCGGCTGCGGTACAGCGGCGACCCGGCCGGAGCCAGCGGCCCGCGCAGGCCGCGCCCGTGCCGGTCGCGGCGCCGGATCCGAGCGGTCGCCGGAGGTCGGCTGTCAGCCGGTCGCACAACCACACAGCGTAACCCAGAGGCTCCCGGCCGAGGCGGGCCGGCCGCCGGCAGCCCGCTTCAGAGGAGACAGTGCCCCAGAAAAGACAGCGCCCCAAGAAAAGACAGAGACACGATCGTGCAGAGTGCCCCGGGTGATGGCGTTACCGCCATGCGTACCGATACCGTCAGCGGTTGTGAGCGAACTTCGCGGCCCGGTCCTTAGCAGGGCGCGGAGCGCTCGGATGGCCCAGTCCTGTACCGCAGCCGGCCCGCTGCCGCGTTCGCGCCCGGCGGCGCCGGCAGCACCGCCAACGGAGCCGTGAGCGAGGTGGATCGTTGAGTTCTCGCCGCTGCTCCCGGCCGGCCTGCAAGCGGGATGCCGTGTGCACGCTGACCTACGTGTACCGGGATTCGACGGCAGTGCTCGGGCCGCTTGCCGCGTACGTCGAACCGCACTGCTACGACCTGTGCAGCGCGCACGCGGACCGGCTCACGGCTCCGCGGGGCTGGGACATCGTGCGGCTGCCGCTCGCTCCGAGCCAGGAGGCCGCGGCCGACGACCTGGAGGCGCTGGCCAACGCGGTCCGCGAGGCAGCCGCGCCGCGCACGGCCGTCGAGCCGGTCGGGCAGGGGATCGAGGTCGGCAGGCGCGGGCACCTGAGGGTGCTCCGGTCGGCGCCGCCGGAGCGCGGCCGACCGGGCTAGCTCCCGGCCAGGCTAGGTCCCGGCCGGGCTAGCTTCGGGCCAGGCTAGGTCCCGGCCGGGCTAGCTTCGGGCCAGGCTAGGTCCCGGCCGGGCTAGCTTCGGGCCAGGCTAGCACCGCCACGTCCTGGCCGGCTACGCCGGTCCCGGCCTGGCCGGACGGTAGTCTGGCGGCTTGGAACGGCAGGGCGCACCGCCGGCAGGGGCGGCACGGGACCGGGAACTGGTCGGGAGAGGCAAGCCGAAGTGGCCGACTACGCGAAGATCTTCAAGGCATACGACATCAGGGGCCTGGTCCCTGACGAGCTTGACGAGGGCGTCGCGCAGGCCGTCGGGGCCGCGTTCG
>DASPZH010000477.1:0-4754 GCA_035636335.1 Streptosporangiaceae bacterium | reverse complement strand
CGGCGGCGGCCCGCCGCACAACTCTGGCCTGCACGGCAACGCCGTGGCCCGGCCGACCCAGACCAGGCTGAACCCGAAGTACACCTTCGAGACCTTCGTCATCGGCTCAAGCAACAGGTTCGCGCACGCGGCGGCCGTCGCGGTCGCCGAGGCGCCGGCCAAGGCGTACAACCCGCTGTTCATCTACGGGGACTCCGGGCTGGGCAAGACCCACCTGCTGCATGCCATCGGGCACTACGCGCAGAGCCTGTACCAGGGCGTCCGGGTCCGCTACGTGAGCTCGGAAGAGTTCACCAACGACTTCATCAACATGATCAGGGACGGCAAGCAGGACGGCTTCCGCCGCCGCTACCGCGATGTCGACGTCCTGCTCGTCGACGACATCCAGTTCCTGGAGAACAAAGAAGGAACCCAGGAGGAGTTCTTCCACACGTTCAACACGCTGCACAACGCGACCAAGCAGATCGTGATCTCCAGCGACCGCGCGCCGAAGCGCCTGGTCACGCTGGAGGACCGGCTCAGGAGCCGGTTCGAGTGGGGGCTGCTGACCGACATCCAGCCGCCCGAGCTCGAGACCAGGATCGCGATCCTGCGCAAGAAGGCCGTGCAGGACAGGCTCAATGCCCCGCCCGAGGCGCTGGAGTACATCGCCAGCCGCATCTCCACCAACATCAGGGAACTCGAGGGCGCGCTGATCCGGGTCAGCGCGTTCGCCAGCCTGAACCGGCAGCAGGTCGACCTCCAGCTCGCCGAGTTCGTGCTCAAGGACCTCATCCCCGAGGCGCAGGGCCCCGAGATCACCGCCGCCACGATCATGGGCCAGACCGCGTCCTACTTCGGCCTGTCCATCGAGGACCTGTGCGGCACCTCCCGGTCCCGGGTCCTGGTCACGGCCCGGCAGATAGCCATGTACCTGTGCCGCGAGCTGACCGACCTGTCGCTGCCCAAGATCGGCCAGCACTTCGGCGGGCGCGACCACACCACCGTCATGCACGCCGACCGGAAGATCCGGTCCCTGATGGCCGAGCGCCGCTCGATCTACAACCAGGTCACCGAGCTCACCAACCGGATCAAGCAGCAGGCGCTCCCGAGCTGACCGACGGGATCATCGTCTGGGTCTGCTTGGCCCGGGTGGGAAACAGAACGTGACCGTCGCCTCACGCAAGGCGGTCACCTATCACTTTCCGTACACACAGGCTGTGGATGACCCTGTGGATGACCCTGCGGATAGGTCCGCCAAAGCTGGGACTGTCCGGGGGACAACCGCGCGACCTGCCCGGGCGGCGGCTGCCGGATGCACAGAGCCTGCGCCGTCTGGCCGGCTTATCCACCCGGGCTGTGCACGAGGCAGGCGCCTTGACCTGCGAAGACGCGACTGTCCCCAGAATCCACCACGCCTATTACGACTACCACTCATCTATTTAGCGAAATCCAAGAGCCAAGTAGCACCGCGCACGGCCATCCGGGCCTGGACCGAAGCCAGGCCGGCCAACCCCGGCACAGGCTAGGCTTTCCCGAAACAGCGCTGTCCGAAACAGCGAATGTCGCGTGCCTGCGGTGCCTAGCCTGAACTCGCCTAGCGCCCGCCTGCTCCGCCCGCGGAGCGAGAACGAAAGGCGGCTTGCCGTGCAGATCCTCGTCGAACGAGATGTATTCGCCGATGCGGTGGCCTGGACGGCGCGGGCGCTGCCCGCCAGGCCCACCGTCCCCGTGCTCGCCGGGATGCGGCTGCACGCCGAGGACGGCGAGCTGACGCTGTCCAGCTTCGACTACGACGTCTCCGCTCTGGCCAAGCTCCCCGTCGATGCCGAGGCCACCGGCAGCGCGCTCGTGTCGGGAAGGCTGCTCGCCGAGATCAGCAGGTCCCTGCCCGGCCGCCCGGTCCAGATCAACTCCGACGGCGGTCGCGCCGTCCTGACCTGCGGCAGCGCCACGTTCAACCTGCTGACCATGCCGGAGGACGAGTACCCGGCGCTGCCCGAGATGCCGCCGGCGGCCGGCACGGTCGGCAGTGACGCCTTCGCGACGGCGGTGAGCCAGACGGCGGTCGCGGCCGGGCGCGACGACACGCTGCCGTCGCTGACCGGCGTGCGGATCGAGATCGAGGGCGACACGCTCACGCTGATCAGCACCGACCGCTATCGGCTGGCCATCCGCGAGCTGCGCTGGACTCCGGCGCGGCCCGACATGTCCGCCGCCGTGCTCGTTCCCGCCAAGGCGCTGACCGACACGGCGCGCTCCCTCACCACCGCCGCCGAGGTGTCGATCGCCCTGGCGCTGCCAGGCGAGGGCACCGGCGACCGCGCGGCCGGCTACCCCGGCGCTGGCTACCAGGGGGCCGGCTACCAGGTGGGCGGCGACGGGATGATCGGGTTCGAGGCCGGCGGCCGCCGCACCACCACGCGGCTGCTGAGCGGGGAGTTCCCGCGGTATCGCACGCTGCTCCCGGCCACGGTGAGCGCGACCGCCGAGGTCTCGACCGCCGTGCTCGCCGAGTCGGTCCGGCGGGTAGCCCTCGTCGCGGAGCGCAACACGGCCGTCCGGCTCAGCTTCAGCGCGGACCAGCTCACCCTGGAGGCGGGAACCGGCGACGAGGCGCAGGCCGACGAGGTGATCGAGGCCGCCTTCGACGGCGAGGACCTGACGATCGCGTTCAACCCGACGTACCTGCTCGACGGGCTCACCGCGATGGACAGCGACACCACCAGGATCGCGTTCACCGAGCCGGGCAAGCCCGCCCTGCTGACCGGGAAGCCGGGGCCCGACGGCAGCCCGGACTACCGGTATCTGCTGATGCCGTTCCGGCTGAACAGCTAGCGAGCCGCGGGACGGGTTAGTCTGCCAGGCGTGCACCTGGCCAGGCTCGCCCTCGTCGACTTCCGCTCCTACGCCGCGGCGGACGTCGCACTCGCCCCCGGCGTGACCACGTTCACCGGCCCGAACGGGGCGGGCAAGACCAACCTGATCGAGGCGGCCTACTACGTGGCGACGTTCGGCAGCCACCGGGTCGCGGCCGACGCCGCGATGGTCAGGTCGGGCGCGGAACGGGCGATCCTGCGGGCAGCGGTCCGCTCCGCGGCCAGGGACAGCCTGGTCGAGATCGAGCTCAATCCCGGCCGGGCGAACCGGGTCAGGCTGAACCGGGCCCCGCTGACCAGGCCGCGAGAGGCGCTGGGGACGCTGCGCTGCGTCCTGTTCGCGCCGGAGGACCTGGGAACCGTCAAGGGCGACCCGGCCGAGCGCCGCCGCTACCTTGACGACCTGCTGGTCGCCAGCCGCCCGCGGTACGCGGGGGTCAGGGCCGACTACGAGCGGGTGGTCAAGCAGCGCAGCGCGCTGCTCAAGTCGGCCCGGGCGGCCGGGCGCGCCGACGCGAGCGGCCCGGCCGGCCTGGACGTGTGGGACGACCAGCTCGTCACGCACGGCACCGAGCTCACGGCGGGCCGGGTCAGGCTGGCCGCCGCCCTGCGCCCGCTGGTCACGGCCCGCTACGGCGACGTGTCCGGCGACTCGCGCGCCGCCACGATCAGGTACCGGCAGGGCTCGGAGCGGTCGGCCGTGTTCGACCCCGAGCCCGAGCCGGCCAAGCTCGCCCAGACCATGCGCGACTCGCTCGAGCGGTTGCGCCGGGCCGAGCTGGAGCGGGGCGTATGCCTGGTCGGCCCGCACCGGGACGAGCTTGAGCTGCGGGTCGGGGACCTGCCCGCGCGGGGTTACGCCAGCCACGGCGAGTCCTGGTCGCTCGCGCTCGCCCTGCGGCTGGCCGCGTTCTGGCTGCTGCGGGCCGACGGCGAGGACCCGGTCCTGATGCTCGACGACGTGTTCGCCGCGCTCGACACCGGGCGCAGGGACCGGCTGGCCGAGCTGGCCGCCGACGCGGAGCAGGTGCTGGTTACGGCGGCCGTCGCGGCCGACGTGCCGGCCCGGCTGCGCGGGACGGGCTACACCGTCGTGGACGGGGCGATCGCCCATGCCGCCTGACCCGCCCGGTGAGAGCGCGCCCGGTGCCAGCAATACCGGTGCCAGCAATACCGGTGCCAGCGCGGCCGGTGAGAGCCCGGCCGTGCCGCCCGCCGAGCCGGACCGGGCCGCGCTCGCGGCCGACGCCCTGGCCAGGGCCCGGGCCGGCGCCGTGGCCAGAGGAAGCCGCCCGGCGACACCGGCCGACGGTAAATTTGCGCAACGAAAAGACAGCCGCGGACTGCCTGCAGCAGGCCAGCGTGCCCCGCGCAAGCGCCGGGAGGACCCGGCACCGCTCGGTTCGGCGATCGACGGCCTGATCGCCGAGACCGGCTGGGAACTGGCCGTGGCGACGGGGTCGGTGTTCGGCCGCTGGGCGCAGATCGTCGGGCCGGACCTGGCCGCGCACACCGCGCCCGAGGGCCTGGCCGACGGCGAGCTGACGGTCGCCGCGGACTCGACCGCCTGGGCCACCCAGCTTCGGCTGCTCGCCACCGAACTCGTCCGCAGGCTGAACGCCGAGCTCGGCGACGGCTCGGTCCGCCGGGTCAAGGTGCACGGGCCCGGCACGCAGGCGCGCCGTCCCGGCGAGTGGCGGGTGCGCGGAAGCCGGGGCCCGCGGGACACCTACGGCTGACGTCTGCCGGGCGGGCGGCGGTATTCGACGGCCGGCAGCCGGATTCGCGCGTAAAGCAGGCGCGGCGGGCGGCCCTTACGGCTGAGGCTGGCAGTGCCAGCAGGTAAAATAGGCAAGCGTACAGGGACAGCCGCAGTCGGGGAAGTGCAGTTGGCCG
>DASPZH010000476.1:0-1610 GCA_035636335.1 Streptosporangiaceae bacterium | reverse complement strand
CGCCGCGGCAAGCGGGTGTCCGGGCTGCTGTTCGACCGCAGGCACAACCCGTGGGCCGGCTTCGCCGCGATGCTGATCGCCACCGTCGTGTCGATCTACTTCTTCGCCAACCAGACCGAGTACGTCGGTGCCGTGCCTAAGCACTGGCCAAGCTTCGGCGATCTCACCTTCGAGGTCGGCTTCGTGCTCGCCGCGCTGCTCTACGCGCTGTTCTTCCGGCTGCAAGGCGAGGCACTCGTCGAGGAGACGCTGCACATCCCCGGGAAGGTCACGTCCGCAGGAACGTGACCTGTTCCTCGGTGCCGTCCCAGACGACCGTGTGCCGGGCGGGCGTGGACCGCGCGACCACCTTGCCCGCCCGGAGCACGAGCGTGCGCGGCGCGACCAGGCGGAGCGCGTCGGCCTCGGAGGGCGCGCCGAAGACGACCAGGTCGGCCGGGCCGCCCTGGCGAAGGCCGTAGTCGGGCACGCCGAGCGCGGCGGCCGGGTTGACCGTGATCATGTCGACCAGCCGCCGCAGCTCGGCGTCGCCCGACATCTGCCCGAGGTGCACGAGCACGAACGCGGCCTGGAGCGGGTCGCCGTACCCGAGCGGATACCACGGGTCCATCACCGAGTCGTGGCCGATGCAGACGTTGACCCCGGCCTCGGCAAGCTGCTTCACCCTGGTGTGGCCGCGCCTGATCGGCCCGGTGTCGAACCTGCCCTGCAGCACGGAGTTGTCCAGCGGGTTCGTCACCATGTGCAGGCCGGCCCGGGCGATGTTGGCGATCAGCCGGTAGGCGTAGGCGTTGTTGTAGGAGTGCATCGCCGTGGTGTGACTCGCCGTGACCCGGCCGGACATACCCCGCCTGATCGTCTCGGCCGCCATGACCTCGACGAAGCGTGAGTGGTCGTCGTCGGTCTCGTCGCAGTGGATATCCACCCGCAGGCCATGCTCGTCGGCCAGCGCCATCGCGAACCTGACCGACTCGACGCCGTCCTCGCGGGTCAGCTCGTAGTGCGGGATCCCGCCGACGGCGTCCGCTCCGATCTCGACGGCCCGGCGCATCAGGTCGCGCCCGCCGTCGAAGCCGAGTATGCCCTGCTGCGGGAACGCGACGAGCTGCAGGTCGATCAGGCCGGCCACCTCGTCGCGCAGGTCGACCAGGGCGCGCAGCGCGCGAAGCTGCGGGTCGCACACGTCGACGTGGCTGCGGACGTGCTGGACTCCGCAGGCGAGCTGCCAGCGCAGGACCTGGCGGACCCGCGACTGGACGTCCTCGTAGCTCAGGTCGGCGGCCCGCTCGGCCCACACGGCGATGCCCTCGAAAAGCGAGCCCGAGACGTTGGGCCGCGGCTGGCCGACGGTCAGCACCGCGTCCAGGTGAATGTGCGGCTCGACCAGGGGCGGTGTGACCAGGCTGCCCCCGAGGTCGATGGTCTCGGCCGCGGTCGTATCGGCATCGACGGCGACGATCCTGCCGCGATCGACGCCGAGGTCGGCGAGCGCGTCGTGTCCCGCCACGCGGGCATTGCGCAGAAGCAGATCGATCATCTGGCTGACCATGCTACTTATTCGGGTTGACCCAGATGCCGCGCTCGTGCATCAGGTCGATCTGCCTGGCGAT
>DASPZH010000475.1:0-3293 GCA_035636335.1 Streptosporangiaceae bacterium | reverse complement strand
GACGGTGCGGCATGGCGTGAACCACCGGCCGAGCGCGCCCGCATGGGCGACCAGGGCGGTGACCACGGGGAGCAGCAGGAGCGCATAGTGCGGCAGGGAGTGGCCGCCGGCCTGCGTCGCCACCAGCGCGACGCCCCACATGGTCGCCGCGGCGGTCGCCCACCCATCGCGCCGGCCGGCATAGACCGCGTAGGGGGCGAAAGCCAGCAGCGCGAGCACGACGATCGCGGAGACCGGCAGGAAGAGCGCGGCGCACGCGATCAGGATGAGAGCCTTGACCGGCCAGGGCGCCGCGTCATAGGCGCCGCGGAGACGACTGAGCGCGCTGCGCACCGGCCCCTGGCCAGGCGCTGACAACGACCCGTCCGCAGGCGGCATCTCGCTCCCTCGCACCGCTACCTGTATAGCGCATGAGCGCGCGCATCCGGCGATACACATTCAGATGAGATGGCAAAATCCGTCATCCGCGGCTCCATTCTCTCCGATAGGCGGCCCGCGGCGCGTCGTTGCCATGGGCGGGCAAAGCCGCCATGATGTCCTGGCCGGCCCGCCGGTCACCGCAGCGGGCGACGGGCGCACCGCGAGGGAGGACGACATGGAGCGAATCGAGGCTGAGCTGCTGGTGCCCGGCAGCGGTGAGCCGGTCACCGATGGCGTGGTCATTATCGACGGGCCGGTGATCGGCTATGCCGGGCCCGCTCACGGCGCGCCGCAGACTCCCGGCGCGGCCGTGCACAGGACCGCGGCCGTGATGCCGGGCATGTGGGACTGCCACGGTCATTTCCTCGGCATGCGCTCCCTGGACCTCGGCCAGCTTCCGCTCGAGCCGGTACCGCTGCGGGCCGTGCGCTGCGCTCGTGACCTGCGCAGCGCGCTCGATGCCGGCATCACCTCCGTCCGCGAGGTCGGCGGGCTCGGCGTCTACTTGGCCAGGGCCGTCGCCGAGGGCGTGCTCGACGGTCCGGCGATCTACCCGGCCGGGTCGATACTCAGCACCACCGGCGGCCACGCGGACCTGCATTCTTACCCCCTCTCCTGGGTGACCGACTTCGGTCATCACTACGGGGAGCTCCGGCTGGCGGACGGGCCGGCCGAGTGCATGCGGGCGGTCAGGGAGCAGTTGCGGCGCAACGCCCGGCTGATCAAGGTGTGCGCGTCGGGCGGCGTGCTGTCCGAGATCGACGATCCCATTCACCAGCAGTTCACCAACGCCGAGCTCCGCGTCATCGTCGAGGTGGCCGGCCTGGCCGACCGCGCGGTCGCCGCGCATTGCCACGGCAAGCCGGGGATCATGGCGGCGATCGAGGCGGGCGTCCGCACCATCGAGCACGGCAGCTACCTCGACGACGAGGCGTGCGACGCGATGCGCGAGACCGGCGCCATCCTGGTGCCGACGAGGACCATCGTCGAGGACATCCTCGCCAACCTCGACGCGGTCCCCGACTACGCGGCGGCCAAGCTCACCGCGCTCGCGGCCACGCACGCGGACGCGATCTCACTCGCCATCGAGCGGGGAGTCACGATCGCGATGGGCACCGACATCGCCGTCACCGGACCCGACCGGCCCAACGTCTGGGGCAGCAACGGCGCCGAGGTCGTGCACCTGGTCAAGCTCGGAATGACGCCGCTGCAGGCGATCGAGGCCGCCACCGCCACCGCTCCCCTGACGCTCGGGCCCCAGGCGCCGAAGAGCGGGCGGCTCGAAGCGGGCTACGACGCCGATGTGATGACCGTCGGAGCCGACCCGCTCGGTGACATCGCGGTGCTCGCCAGGCCCGAGCACATCACGGCCGTGTGGGCCGGCGGGCGCCGGGTAAAGGGTTAGGACGCCTAAAGGTCGTTCCCGCAACACGCCAAGTGCGCCCGCGCTAACTGGCGTCCGCCCGTGCCCCGGCCCAGACTTGCCGCGTAATGCGCCGTCCGCGGACCCGCGGCTCCCTCGCCGCGGCGGCCGGAACGGCGCTACCGCGTTGACGTTCGTGACGTCAGGTTGAGGGGGCAACGGACATGATGGGGGCGTTCAGCGCTTGGCGGCGGATCGCCAGGCCGGTACTCGTCGGGATCGGGGCGTGCGCGACCGCGGTCGTCCTCGCCAGCTCGGCTGCCGCCGCCGCGCCGGCCGCGCGCCGGCACGAGCCAAGCGGCCGCAGCCTGCAGACGCTCTTCGCTTCGGTCCGGGTCTTCACGGCCGCCAGCGACCACGCGGCCGTCAAGGGGAAGCTCAAGGGGAACGGCACCGCCGTCAGCGTGCTGTGCTGGACCACCGGCATGTACTACAAGGACACGACGGTCTGGTACGAGGTCTCGGCGCCGTACTCCGGGTACGTCTCGGCGTTCAGCCTGATCGCGCATTTCGCTCCGGCTGTCGGCGTGCCGCACTGCCTCTCGCCGGCGTTCCGGCAGCAGTTCAACACGCTGGAGGCGAAACTGCGCATACGCACGGCGCCAACCACCACGGCCGCCGTCGCCGGATACCTGCGCGGCATCGGCAGCAAGGTCAAGATCGAGTGCTACGTCAAGGGGACGCGGGTGTTCGGTGACCCGATCTGGTATCACGCGGTTTCCCCGGCGACCGGTTACGTCACGGGCCGACTGCTCAACAGCGGCGGCGACCCGATGCCGGGCGTGCCGCACTGCTGACCCGCACTGCTGACCCGCCACTGCTGACCAGCACTGCTGACCGCACTGCTGACCCGCAGGCCGGTCGGTCGGGGCGCTCGGCACGGGCATCGGGCCTACTGCGGTGTGCCCGGCACGGGCATCGGGCCTACTGCGGCGTGCCCGGCAACTACAGAGCGGTTCATGCCTGCCGGACCCAGGTAACCGTCAGCATGGATGTGGGTCTCCCCGCCAGCCCCGCCACAGCCACACCGGTGGCCATGCCGGCCGCAGCCCACGCCCGCACCAGCCCGCTCATCAGTGCTGTCCTGTCTGGCTAGTGGCATGGCTGCGAGCCCGGTTACGCGGCGCGGCAGGCGGAGACTGCCACGGCGCGGCCGCGAAACTTCCTCGGCTACGCTGGAGCCGAGCCGCTCGGCGTGGTACTCGGCCACGAGTACGAGGAGTACAACTGGGTCAGCGGTCGGCGTGACCTGTACGTTCCGCCGGTCGGGACCGGGCGGGCCGGGCGCAGGCGCGGCATAGCCTGCGCGCTGGTGACGCGGGCGCTCCGGACGGCACGAGCGGACGGGTTCGACACGGCCACGCTCGACGTCGACGCCGACTCGGCGACCGGGGCGCTGAACCTGTACGAGCGGATCGGCTTCGCCGTCCACGACACGTGGATCGTGCAC
>DASPZH010000474.1:0-7868 GCA_035636335.1 Streptosporangiaceae bacterium | reverse complement strand
GACCGGTTCCACGTCATCATCTTCCACCAGTACCGCGAGGGGCTGGTGGCAAGCGAGACGTCCTACTACGCGGCCCCATTCCAGGCGCCCGCCTGGCGGGCCAGGTGGGTCGAGCCAGCGCCAAGCTCCGCGTCGAACTGAGGCCAGCAAGAGCGACCGTCAAAGGTAAACACGTCCCCGCTGCGCCTGATCGGCTACCTGGGGTGATGTGACTGGATCGACGCCGCAACCACGCCCGACTGAGATCCCCCACAAGCCTTCACGTTGCCGAGTCACCGGATGCGACGCCGTTGTGAAGACCTTGCATGGCCGTGTTCGTGGCACCCTCGGCGCACCCCGGCGCTTGGGCACGTATTCGGCACAGCTAACCGCACAAGGCCACTCTGGGCCGCATATAGCTGCACACGGCGGCACCGAGAGTCGGCCGTCCCTGACGCGCATATGCCCAGGCCAGGGGCGGTTTCTCCTTGTGCTGAGCGGAGGGTGTGGGATTCGAACCCACGAGGAAGCTCACGCCCCCTAGCGGTTTTCAAGACCGCCGCCATCGGCCACTAGGCGAACCCTCCGCGGACAACGATAGCGGGCAACGCCGGCGTGATCGCGGGGAGTTGTCCGCGCCCGGCGACACCGGACTCCGGGCGGCAAGCCGGCGCGGTTCGGCTGGATGGGTAGGCTCGCTGGCGAAGGAGGTCCGATGCTCCCCCCGTTCGGCTGGCAGCCGGTGCTCACCCGGTGGCAGGCCGCGCCTGCCGTGACGGTCTGTGTCGTCGTGCTGGCCGGACTGTACCTGTGGGGAGTCGTGCGGGTGGCGCGCCGGCATCCGGTCAGGCCCTGGCCGGCCTGGCGGACCGCGACGTTCCTGGCCGGGCTCGCGGTTGTGGTGCTCGCGCTGCAGAGCGGCATTGGCAGCTACGACGCCGTCTTGTTCTGGGACCACATGGTGCAGCACCTGCTGCTGATCATGGTGGCGCCGCCGCTGCTGATCATCGGGCAGCCGATCACCCTGCTGCTGCACGCGAGCCGCAACCCGCTGCACACCCGGGTCAAGCGGGTCCTGCGCTCGCCGGTCGCCAGCTTCCTGACCTGGCCGGCCTTCGGGTTCGCCGCCTACGCCGCCGCGATCGTCGTGCTGCACCTGACCGGCGTCGCCAACCTGGTCGCCGGGAACCCGGTCGCGCACGATGCCGAGCACGTGGTGTTCCTGGTCGTCGGCTACCTGTTCTTCCTGCCGATCATCGGCTCCGAGCCGATCAGGTGGCGGCTGTCCTACCCGACCAAGCTGATCCTGCTGTTCCTGATCATGCCGGTGGATACGTTCACCGGGCTGGTGCTCGGCTACGGCAACCGCGGCACGCCCGGCCTGCCGTCCGGGGTGCGGCCGCCCTGGGCCGAGTCCGCCACCGCGGACCTGCACGCGGGCGGCGCGGCGATGTGGGTGGCCGGGGACGCGCTGATGTTCGCGATGATGATGGTCGTGTTCTGGATGTGGTCCACCGACTCGCGGGCCGAGTCCAGGACGCGCGGCTGGCTCGAGGCCGCCAGGCGCGCGACGGTGGCGCCCGGAGCGCCCTCCGCGACCACGGACATCGACGAGGACGACGACCAGCTCGCCGCCTACAACGAGTACCTGAGCCGGCTCAACCACGCCCAGCATCGGCGACACGCCGGCTAGCGCTCTCTACGCCAATCTAGGGATCTTGCTAGATCGCCCCATAGGCTGCTATGCCGTGGACCCAGTGCGAAACCCGTACGCGCCAGGAGCCGGGCAGCGACCGCCCGAGCTGGCCGGCCGGGACCGTGAGATCGCGCAGTTCGAGGTCGTGCTCGAGCGGGTCGCCCGCGCCAGGCCGGAGCGCAGCATGGTGCTGACCGGACTACGCGGGGTGGGCAAGACCGTGCTGCTCAACGCGTTCCGGTCGATGGCGATGCAGCGCCTGTGGGGGACCGGGAAGATCGAGGCCCGGCCGGAACAGTCGATCCGCAGGCCGATCGGCGGCGCGCTGCACATGGCCGTGCGGGAACTGGCTCCGCGGCACCGGGCGCCGCAGCGGATCGACGACTTCCTCGGCGTGCTCAAGGCCTTCCTGGCCAGGGACCCCGTTGCGGTTAAGGGCCGGGGCGCGGGCGCGGCGGTGAGCCAGCTCGGCATCGACGTGCCGATGGCGCGGGGCCGGGCGGACTCCGGCGACCTGGAGATCGACCTGACCGAGTTGCTCACCGACGCGGCGGCGGTGGCCGCCGACCTGGGCGTGGGGATCGCCCTGTTCATCGACGAGATGCAGGACATCCCCGCGACCGACGTCTCGGCCCTCTGTGCGGCCTGCCACGAGCTCTCCCAGAACGGCGGCCCGCTGATCGTCGTCGGCGCCGGCCTGCCGCACCTGCCGTCAGTCCTGTCTGCGAGCAAGAGTTACTCTGAGCGGTTGTTTCGCTATGTCAGTATTGATCGGCTCGACCGGGATGCCGCCGACATCGCGCTGCTCGCGCCGGCCCGGCGGGAGGGAGCCGACTTCCAGCCGGCCGCACTCGACGCGCTCTACCAGGCGGCGGACGGGTATCCGTACTTCGTTCAGGCATACGGCAAGGTGACCTGGGATGTGGCCGCGACCAGCCCGGTGACGCCGGCCGACGTCGGCGTCGCCGCACCGCTGGCCGCCGGGGAGCTCGCCGTCGGGTTCTTCGGCAGCAGGTACGAGCGTGCCACGCCGGCCGAGCGCGAGTACATGCGCGCGATGGCGCTGCTCGGCGACGATCCGGTGCCGACCGCGCAGGTCGCCGACGAGCTGGGCAGGAAGCCGTCGAGCGTGTCGCCGGCCAGGGACAGCCTGATCAAGAAGGGGCTCGTCTACAGCTCGGAGCGGGGCCTGATCGCGTTCACCGTCCCGCATTTCGGGCGCTTCCTGCGCGCGCAGCCCGGCTGACCACAGTCGCCGAGACCGACAGCCGGCCCGAGTCTGCCGCCGTATCGGGCTGTCTAGCACACCGCCAAGACAGGCCAAGAAAGCCTGATAACTCGGCCGTCCTGGCCGCCGGGGGCTCGTGGCGATGGTCGCCGAGCCAGGCAGGAAGCTCGGGTTGCGCGGTGGCGTGGGAGCCGCGGCGCGTCAGCCGCGCCCAGCGCCAGCCGGCCGGCCGGCCGGAGCTGACCGGCCACGGGACGACGGCGCCGGTCGCGGCGTCGACCAGCACGGACAGCACCGCGGGCCGGCGGTGCTGCAGGTACACGGCGAACACGATCTCGCCGTCCCGGCCGCTGTACCGGCTCGGGTAGGCGACGTAGCGCCAGCAGAGCTCGCGCCAGGTGTCGAGCGGCCGGTCGTCGGCGAGGAGCGCGGCGTGCCTGCGCCACTGGGTGCTGCGGTGCAGCAGCGCGACGGTCTGCTCCTCGCTCAGCGTCCGCAGCTCGCACGGCGCCGAGTAGCCGATCCTGACCAGGATCTCGCGCACCTCGGGCGACAGCAGCCCGAAGACCCCGAGTTCGGCCAGGAACATGATCAGCATGGGCACTGCCTGGCCCGCCGTCGCCGGCAGCGTGATCCGGCGCAGGTCCACGGTCCCGAGCGCGGCGACCGCGAGCAGGATCGACCTGGCCAGGGTCCGGCCGGTGATCGGGGAGGCGCTGAACTCGCCGAAACAGCCGCAGCCGATGTCCGGCCTGATGCTGCGCAGCTCGATCAGCGCGCAGGTGGCGACGACGAACAGCAGGCAGGTGCCGAGACGCACCAGCGTGGCCGGGGCGCCGCCGCCGAGCCGGCCCGCGGTCAGGATCAGCCCGATGCCCATGCCGAACTCGACCGTCCAGAGCGTGCCGGCCGCCCAGGGCCGCAGCTTGAGCGGGAACAGCGCGGTCGGCCCGAGCGCGGCGCCGATCGACTTCCGCTGCACGGCCCTGGCGAGCTTGGCCAAGCAGCCGCCGAGCAGCATCGCCGCGAGCAGCGGGATCTGGAGGTCACCCAGCGAGGTCAGCATGTCACCGGCCGATCGTGAGCGTGGCGTTGAAGCAGCCGGCCTCCAGTTCGCCGCCGAGGGCGACGAAGCTGGCCAGGGTCAGGTCGGCGACCCGGCCGCGTTCGGAGTTCCGGCAGGCGACGCAGCGGTCGTTGAACAGGCGGGCGATGGGCGCGCAGCCGGTGACGGGCAGCGTCCAGGAGATGCCGGTGCATTCGTTGCGCACGTTCAGGGCGGTGCCGATGGCCAGATACGGCAGGTCGCGGAAGGCCGGTGCCGCCCCTGGCCCGTAGCCCGCGGCCGAGTCCTCGCGGCAGCGGGCGCCGGGGTCGATGGCCGGGTAGCAGACGCCGAGCACCCCGTAGGGCTCGTCGGCGGAGTCGTGCCACGTCGCCGAGCCGGTGATGGTCTCGGGCAGCCGCCCGCTCGCCTGGCGCTCCTTGGGCAGGAGGTCGCTGCGGTAGTTCGGCTGCGGAGTGGCCGGAGTCAGGCCCTCGAGAAAGTCGCGGTGGCGGATTCCGATGATGTCGACCAGGTAGCCGGGCTGCAGGGTCGGGAACCTGACCTGGATGATGACCCGGGCGGCCGGGGGGATGATGACCGTCTGGGGTTTCTTCGTGGTGCCCTCGGCGACGAGCAACTGATCACCATCGCGGACCATGACCGTTCCGGTAACGCGGCCGATATTGGCCCAGATCCGGTCGGCGACTCCGGGCCGCGACGGCAGCAGCCGGACGACGGCCTCGTCCCCGATGCTCAGGGCCGGGGGATCTAACGGGCCGCCACGCCAGGCGGTGGCGTCCGCGGTCAGCGCGAACCGTCGCTCTCCGCCCTCGTGCCCGATCACGACGACCTGCGGGCTGACATCGATGATCTGGCCGGTCACGGCGCGGTAGAGGGTTGCGGGAACCGGCGCGGCGGCCGGGAAAGCGCCCGGTGACCACGGACCGCCCGCCGGCCGAGGCCCGCCACCCGCCAGCCGAGGCCCCGCCTGGCCGGCCTGGTCGGGCTGGCCGGCCTGGTCGGGCTGGCCGGCCTGGTCGGGCTGGAAGAGCGCGGCCTTGAGCAGCCGGCGCCTGGCGATGTGACGGGTGTTGGCCGTGGTGGCACCGGGACACCGCTCGCAGCACACCCTGGCTGCCTCCACTGGTGCACCAGCCTTCCTCGCCGATCACAATCTGACGATCGCATACCGAGTTGACCATGCTGAGCTATCGAACTCGCGTCAAGCGGTTTGAGCGATCTCCTGGGCGCCAGGTACGACCGGAACACCTATCGGGTCGGAGGCGGTCGAGCCCGACCTTCCGGCAATAGGGTACTGACCTGCGATGCGTTACCAAGGGTAGTGAGACATGAACGGAGTGTCGTGAGTACCGTGGAGGGGTGAGCGTCGGGGGCGATCACGGCGACCAGCGGGAACGCGGGGCGGAAGCCGGGGCGGGTAACGGGCAGCGCGGCGGACCTGGCCGCCCGCCGGCCGAGGTCGGGCATGCGCGGGAACCAGGCTCGGACTCGGTGCCGCGCCAGCTCGACGCGGCCAGGGCGGACGCCGACTTCCGCGAGTTCGTCAGCTCGCGCGGCCGGGCGTTGCTCAGGTCGGCCTACCTGCTGACCGGCAACCTTGCCGACGCCGAGGACCTGGTGCAGTCCGCCCTGGCCAAGACCTACCAGGCCTGGGACAGGATCGAGGACCGCAAGGCACTTGACGGTTACGTCAGGCGGGCGATGGTGAACACCCACATCTCCTGGTGGCGCAGGCGCCGGGTCGACGAGTACCCGACGGACGAGATTCCCGACCAGCCGGCCGCCGACACGTCCGGCAACAGCGAACTGCACGACACGCTCCAGCGCGCCATCGACCGGCTACCGCAGCGGATGCGGGCGGCGGTCGTGCTGCGCTACTTCGAGGACATGACGGAGGCCGAGGTGGCCAGCGTTCTCGGGGTGAGCCAGGGCACGGTAAAGAGCACGGTCTCGCGCGCGGTCGCCAAGCTCCGCACGGACGCGGACCTGCTCGCCGACTGACGACCGGCCGCCACCCGCGACATCCTGACCGCCGGCCGGTGACGTTTCGGCGCCAACGTGGGAATATCCACCCCAGGGACAAGTCCCGGCGCCCCCGGCCCAGATGCCGGCAGGCGGCGGGGTACGCGGCAGCGAGTTCGCAGGAGGTTTCCGTGCGCAGCACGATGATGGATGTTCCGCTGACCGTCACGAGGATCATGCAGTACGGCACCAGCGCGTACGGTGACCGCGAGGTGGTGACGTACACCCCCGCCGGCCAGCGCCGCCAGACCTACGCCGAGACCGGCGCCAGGGCGGCCAGGCTGGCGAACGCGCTCGGGTCGCTCGGGGTGGACGGCGACCAGCGCGTGGCCACGCCGATGTGGAACAACTCCGAGCACCTCGAGGCGTACCTGGCGATCCCGTCGATGGGCGCGGTGCTGCACACGCTCAACCTCCGGCTGGACCCCGAGACCATCGGCTACATCGCCACGCACGCGGGCGACGATGTCGTCATCGTCGACTCCAGCCTGGCGCCGCTGCTGGCCCAGGTTCTCCCGCACGCCGCGGCGATCCGCCACGTGGTCGTCACGGGCGCACCAGGCGAAACGGACTCCTCGGCGCTGGCCGCCCTGGCCGGCCCGGGCCGTCAGGTGCACTCCTACGAAGACCTGCTCGCGGCGCAGCCCGCCGCCTTCGACTGGCCGAACGTGGACGAACGGTCGGCCGCGGCCATGTGCTACACCAGCGGGACCACCGGCCGCCCCAAGTGCGTGGTCTACAGCCACCGGTCAATGCACCTGCACTCGATGGCCGTCAACACCGGGTCGGTGTTCGCCATGTCCGAGCGGGACCGGGTCCTGCCGGTCGTCCCGATGTACCACGCCAACGCCTGGGGCCTGCCGTACGCCGCGGTGATGGCGGGGGCGAGCCTGATCATGCCCGACCGGTACCTGCAGCCCGAGCCGCTGGTGGAGCTCATCGAGGCCGAGCGGCCGACGGTCGCCGGGGCAGTGCCGACGATCTGGAACGCGCTGCTCCAGCACGTCCGCGCGAACGGCGGCGACCTGAGTTCGCTGCGGATCGTCCCGTGCGGCGGGTCGGCCGTCCCGCACGCGCTGATGGAGGCGTACGAGAAGGAACTCGGCGTCACGATCCTGCAGGCCTGGGGCATGACCGAGACGTCGCCGCTCGGCAGCGTCGCGTACCCGCCGGCCGACGCCGCGGACGAGGACGTGTGGCGTTACCGCGACACCGCGGGCAGGCTGATCTGCGAGGTCGAGGCCAGGCTGGTCGGGCCCGATGGGACGGTGCTGCCGCACGACGGGCAGGCGGTCGGCGAGGTCGAGGTCAGGGGCCCGTGGGTTACCGGCGCGTACTACAAGGACGACGACCCGGACAAGTTCAGGGACGGCTGGCTGCGGACCGGCGACGTGGGCACCATCGACCGGCTCGGCTACGTGGTGCTGACCGACCGCGCCAAGGACGTGATCAAGTCCGGCGGTGAGTGGATCTCGTCGATGGAGCTCGAGAACGCGATCATGGCCCACGCCGACGTGCTGGAGGCGGCCGTCATCGGGGTGGCCGACGAGCGCTGGGGCGAACGGCCGCTCGCCACGGTCGTGCTGGCCCCCGGCGCGACGACAACCGCGGCCGAGCTGCGCGAGTTCCTCGGCGGCCGGGTGCCTCGCTGGCAGCTTCCCGAGCGATGGTGCTTCATCACCGAGGTGCCCAAGACCAGCGTCGGCAAGTTCGCCAAGACCAAGATCAGGGACTCGTACGCGCGCGGTGACTACGAGGTGATCGAGGCTCGTTAGACACGCCGGGCCGGGGTTATTTGGACGAGCGGGCCGGCCCGCGCTGGCGCTCTGAGCGCGGCTTTGCGCCGGTCGAGGTGCTGCCGTACCCTAAACCAG
>DASPZH010000473.1:0-6759 GCA_035636335.1 Streptosporangiaceae bacterium | reverse complement strand
CCCGAGCCAAACCAGGGCGAGCCGGATTAGGCGGACAGGACGCCCTTCGCGGTGGCCTCGGCGACCCAGGTGTCGACCTCGTCGGCCATCGCGTCGGCGAACTGCAAGTCGGTGATGTCGGTGAGCAGCGGGCAGTCGCTGCCGTCGAAGAACTTGGCGTCGACGTTGTCGAGCAGCCGCTTGCCCGGGTGCCGTTCCTCGAGGTCGTCGAGCTCTTCGAGGTAGTCCACCTCGCGGATGGCCAGGAACTTGATCTGAACGGGATACCTGGCCAGCTCGATCACCAGCTTGGTCGCCTGCCGCCGGTCGTTCGGCGACCCGTCGGTGACGATGATCGCGAAGATCGGCTCCGCGGTGGCCTCGGCCTCCTTGAGCAGGTCTTCGAGCACGGGCACGTACCGGGTGCCGCGCATCTTCCTGGGGTGCCAGATCGCCGACTCGACGATGCCGACGTAGTTCGACTGGTCGACGATCACCTCGGGCCACAGCTCGCTGTCAAAGGCAATGACCGGGATCTTGCCGTCGGAGTCGAGCTGGAACGCGTACCCGAGCGCCCGCTCGACGAGCCGCTGGACGTTGCCGTTGGAGTAGTCCTTGTTCCGGCCCAGTTCCATCGACCGGGAATGGTCGACGTAGAGGCGGACGGCGCCGCGCAGCCCGGACAGGTTGCGCTTGGACAGGCTGATCCCGGCCTTCTCGGCCCGCTTGACCAGGTCGATGTGGCCGGCCTCGCGGACCTTGCTGAGGTTGACGGCCGGCACCCCGGTCGGGTCCTTCACCAGGTTGATGGTGCGGGCGGCGGCCGGCCTGCCGCGTCCGTTGCTGTCAGTGGGTCCGGGCATCGTCTGCCTCTCCAGGGTAACCGCGGGGCGATGGCTATCCCATCCTCGCCGGCCGGGTGAACGTCATGAGTCGCCCGGGGGGGCCGGGAAGCCGCCGGCCGCGATCTCGCTGGCGCGCGCCACCCGCAGGCAGGTGGCGTCGTCGAAATGTCGCCCGACGATCATCAGCCCGGCGGGCAGCCCGGCCACGAGGCCGGCCGGCACGGTGGTCGCCGGGTGCCCGGTGACGTCGAACGGCGCGGTGTTGACGATCATCTCGGTCGAGCGGGCGATGCTCTCCTCGCGGGACACCCCGGGCGGCGGAATCGGCGTGGCCGTGATCGGCAGCGTCGGCAGGACCAGCACGTCGACGGCGGCCAGGGCCGAGTCGTAGGCGGCGGTCAGGTCCAGCGCGAGGTTGCGGGCCATCGCGTAGTACCGGCCGCCGTGCCGGTCGATGACGTGCCGCCCGGCAACGATGGTGACCTTGACCGTCTCGAGCAGCTCGCTGGCGTGCTCGCTGCGGCCCCGGCGGAAATGGGCCATCAGCTCCGGGTCATACCGACCTGGCCAGTTCATCCCGAACCCGTCCCCGTCGATCATCTGCGCGACCACCCCGTCGGTGGCGATCACCGTCCAGACGTGCATCGCGTCGCGGTGCCAGGGCACGCTGACCTCGCTGACCTGCGCCCCGGCGCCATCCAGGGCCGCGACGGCGGACCGGACGGCGTCGTCGACACCAGGCTGGGACAGCCCGGGGAAACCGAAACCCTCGGCCAGCACGCCGACCCGCAGCCCGGCCACCCCGGCGTCCAGGCCGGCCAGGTAGTCGCCGGGAGTCTGGTCCGCCCGCAGGCGCGGGTCGGGCTGGCCGGGCGGGCCCTGGCGCGGGTCGAGGCCGTCGGGTCCGGCCAGGACGCCGAGCATCAGCGCGGCGTCCGTGACGGTCCTGGTGATCGGGCCCAGGTGGTCGAGCGTGTTCTCGATCGGGAAGGCGCCGGTATAGGGGACGAGTCCGTGCGTCGGCTTGTGCCCGACCACCCCGCAGAACGAGGCCGGGATCCTGATCGAGCCGCCCTGGTCGCCGCCGAGGGCCAGGTCGGCGTGGCCGGCCGCGACCAGGGCGGCGCTGCCGCTGGACGACCCGCCTGCCGACCGGGAGTGGTCCCACGGATTGCGTACCGGCCCGGTCGCCGAGGTGTGGCTGCCGCCGGAGAAGCAGAGGTTCTCGCATACGGCCTTGCCGGTGACCACGGCTCCCGCCGCCAGCAGCCGGCTGACCACGGTGGCGTCCCGCCGGGGCACGAACCCCGCGACGGCCGCCGAGCCGTTCATCATCGGGATCCCGGCGACCTCGATGTTGTCCTTGATCGCCACGCGGCGGCCCGCCAGCGGGCCGTCCTCGCGCTGCCGGATCTCGGTCGTGACGTACCAGGCACCGAGCGGGTTCTCCGCGGCCGGCGGGCGCCGCCAGGTGCGCGACGGCGGATCGGGCAGGCTCGCCTGGTGCCGTCGCTCGACCTCGTCGTAGGAGGCGAGCAGGCCGGCGGCGAGCGCACGGAAGGACGCGATGTCCACCTCGGAGAGGTGGAGGCCGTAGGCCGAGGTGATCCGGGCGACGTCATCGTCTGAAAGCGGGGCGACAGGCATGTTTCAGGCTAGCGGTCGAGGGCGGATGTCACCAGCGCCAGGTCGGCGTCGTCGGCCGCCTCGACGTCGTCCCTGGAGATGCCGAGCAGGTACAAAATCGCGTCCAGGTGCGGAACGCTCACCGAGGTGTCCGCCGCGCTCCGTACGGCCGGCTTGGCGTTGAACGCGATCCCCAGGCCAGCCGCCGCGATCATGTCCAGGTCGTTGGCTCCGTCGCCGACCGCGACGGTCTGGCTGAGCGGCACTCCCGCCTCGGCCGCGAACAGCCGCAGCATCCGCTCCTTGCCCGGCCGGTCGATCAGCTCGCCGGTGACCCGCCCGGTGAGCCTGCCGCGCTCGATCTCCAGCGTGTTCGCCGCCGCGTAGTCGAGCCCGAGGTCGGCCGTGAGCCAGTCGGTGATCTGCGTAAAACCGCCGCTGACGACACCGCAGCGGTAACCCAGCCGCTTGAGCGTCCGTACCAGCGTCCGGGCCCCCGGCGTCAGCCGCAGCTTCTCGGTCAGCTCGTCGAGCACCCCCGCGTCCAGGCCCGCGAGCAACTCGACGCGCCGGCGCAGCCCGGACGCGTACTCGATCTCTCCCCGCATCGCGGCGCTGGTCAGCGCCGACACCTCGGCGGCGCAGCCGGCCCGGTCGGCGAGCAGGTCGATGGCCTCGTCCTGGAGCAGGGTCGAGTCCACGTCCATCACGACGAGCCGCATGGCCCGGCGGTGCAGCCCGCCGCGCTGGACCGCGATGTCGGCGCCGAGGCCGACCGACTCGCGGGCCAGCTCGGCGCGCAGCGCATCGGGATCGGCGCCGGACACCTCGAACTCGATGCAGGTCACCGGCCTGCGCGCGAGCCTGCCTATCTTGTCGATGTTGGCCCCGCCCGCCGCGATCCGGCCGGCGATGGCGGCGATCACGTCGGGCCGCAGCGGGTTGCCGAGCACCGTCACGTGCAGCCGTCCCCGCTGCCGCGGCTGCTCGCCCGAACCGAGCGTGATCTCGGCGTTCATGCCGAGGTCGTCGGCGAGCGCGGTGACCTGCCGGTGGATCGCGGTCAGGTCTGGTGACCGCGGGCAGGCGAGCAGCACCCCGAGCACGAGGTGGCCGCGGATCACGACCTGCTCGACATCGAGCACGGTCAGATCGTGGGCGGACAGCCCGGAGAAGAGCCGGGACGTGACGCCCGGCCGGTCGCGTCCGGTCAGCGTCACCAGCAGGGTCGTCTGTGGTCGGGACATGGCCGTCCCAAGGCTACCGAGTCAGCCCCGGCGAGCGGTGCATTGCGGCAATGCCCGTCCGGCGCCGCGCCGCAGCCGGCCGGCATCGAGCCGCCGGGCGACGTGGAGAACCGCGCCCCAGTGCCGGCGGAGCCGCCCGCGGGCTGCCCGAGCCGGATGAATCCGGGGATCCATCCGGCCGGACCGGATGAATCCCTGGATCCATCGGGCGGGTCATCCACGTGTGCCAGTCCGGGGCCTGCCGGCCTGCGGAAGCGGGCCGGACGGAGGCACGAGTCAGCCGAGGTTCACGGAACGGCGGCCGCGGTCAAGGAACTCGCGTTCTGCGTTGTTCTCGGTCCGGGAGATCGCCGCCTCGTAGGCCAGCGCGGCGTCGGCGGGCCGGCCGAGCCGGCGGAGCAGGTCCGCGCGGATGGCGTGGAACAGGTAATAACGATCCAGCTCCGGCGTCAGGTCGTTGACCAGCACGAGCGCGGCCTGGGGCCCGGCGACCTCGGCCACGGCAACAGCGCGGTTGAGCGCGACGACCGGGCTCGAGGCGAGGGACAGGAGCTGGTCATAAAGCTGCAGTATCTGCTTCCAGTCGGTGCGTCCGGTCGCCAGGGCGTCGGCATGAACCGCGTTGATCGCCGCCTGTATCTGATACGGACCGGGCCGGCCCCGCCGCAGGCACCGGCGGACGATGGCTTGTCCCTCGGCGATCAGTTCGCGATCCCAGAGGGCTCGGTCCTGGTCGGCGAGCACCACGAGCTCACCGTCCGCGCTGACCCGGGCGGCGCGGCGCGACTCGATCAGCAGCATGAGCGCGAGCAGTCCCATGACCTCCGGCTCGTCCGGCATCAGCCGGGCGAGCAGCCGGCCGAGCCTGATCGCCTCGGCGGCCAGGTCCTCCCGCGTCAGCCGGTCGCCCGACGTGGCCGTGTACCCCTCGTTGAAGATCAGGTACACGACCGCCAGTACGGCGCTGAGCCGGTCAGGCAGTTCGGCTTCACCGGGTACGCGGTAGGGGATCCGCGCGTCGCGGATCTTTCCCTTCGCCCTGACCAGTCGCTGTGCCATCGTCGGCTCGGGAACCAGGAACGCGTGCGCGATCTCCGCGGTGCTGAGCCCGCCGAGCAGCCGCAGCGTCAGCGCGACCTGAGACTGCGTCGCGAGCGCGGGATGGCAGCAGGTGAAGATCAGTCGGAGCCTGTCGTCGTGCACCGTACTCTCCTGGGCGGCACTCTGCTGGGCAGCGCTCTCGTCGGCGGGGTCCTCCCCGGCGGGCTTGCCGCTGGCTTGCAGCAGCGCGGCCTGGGCCTGCCGGTTCTCGCGGGATGCCTCCCTGCGGAGGCGGTCTATCGCCCGGTTTCTGGCGGTCGTGATGATCCAGCCGGCCGGGCTCGGCGGCAGTCCGGTGGCCGGCCACCGTTGCACGGCGGCGGCAAACGCGTCCTGAACCGCCTCCTCGGCGACGTCGATGTCGCCGAAGTGGCGGACCAGCACCGCGACCGCGCGGCCGTACTCGCGGCGGAAGACGCCCTCGATCTCCGGCCCGCTGACGGCGGGACGACCGGGCATCAGTCCTGGACTTCGCCTTGCAGCGGCCGCACCTCGATCGGGAGGTGCGTCACGTCGGCGAGCTTGCGTGCCGACTCGAGCGCGGCGTCCAGATCGGGCAGCCGCAGGATCGTGAACCCGCCGACGTGCTCCTTTCCCTCGGTGAACGGGCCGTCGGTCGTCAGCGTCTCTCCGCCGCTGACCCGAACCACGGTGGCCGTGCTCGCGGGGTGCAGCCCGGCGCTGAACACCCATGACCCAGCCGCCTTCAGGTCGCTGCGCCAGGCTTGCACTCCGGCCATGATCGGGTCGAGCACCTCGGGCGGCGGCGGATCGCCGTCGGGCTGGTAGACGGTGAGCAGATACTGCATCATGACAGCTCCTCCTCGAAGTAGTTGCCGGCCGGGCCGGCCTTCTACCTCCTACACGAACGTCTCCGGGCCAGATCGACATGATCGTCCCCCCGCCGGCATTTCTCGCCGGCGGCTCAGGCGGACACCGGCGCCGCGGCCTGGGCGGCCTGGCCAGCGTCACCAGCCGCGGACTGCCGCCGGTAGGCGGTGAAGGCGGGCAGAGCCAGGCCGATCACGACGGTTCCGGCGACCGTGGCGAGACCGCCGCTGACCGCCGCGATCGTTGGTGAGGCCAGCGATCCGACCGCGCCCGCTTCCAGGTTGCCGACCTCGCCGCCGCCAGCCCCGACCACGTAGTCGGCGGCCAGGACCCGGCCGCGGAACCGGTCGGGAGTGACCGACTGGACGATCGCCGACCTGAACACCACGGTAAACGTGTCCGCTGCCCCGGCGACAGCCAGCAAGCTCAGGGCCAGCCACAGGGACGGGGCGAGCGCGAAGCCCGCGAAGGCCGCGCCCCAGACGGCTGCCGAGCACAGCATCGCCAGGCCCTGCCGTGAGACGTGGCCGACCGGACCGGAGAAGACCGAGCTGACCAGGCCGCCGAGCCCGATCGCCGACATGAACAGGCCGAGGGTGGATGCGCTGCCACCGAACCGCTCGGCGTTGATGGCCGGAAAGAGGGCGACCGGCAGCCCGAGCACGGTCGCGTTGAGGTCGGTCAGGAACGCGCCCGCGAGCACCCGGCTGCGCCCGATGAACCGGACGCCCGCGACGACCGCCCGCGGCCCTGGCCTGGCGGTCCCTCCCTGCGGCGGCATGGCGGGCAGTCCGGCCACGCCGTACAACGCGGCGGCGAAGCTGACCGTGTCCACGAGGTAGCACGCTCGCAGGCTCCCGGTCGCCGCGGTGATCAGGCCCGCCAGCGCCGGGCCGGCGATGAGCATGACCTGGAAGGCGAGCCGGTTCAGCGCCAGGCCGGCGGCTACCTGGTCGGCCGGAAGCAGCCGGGGCATGAAGGTCTGCCTGGCCGGCGCGTTGATCGCGTCCAGCGCCGACTGCACGGCGACCAGCCCGTAGAGCAGCCAGACCAGGCTCAGCCCGGCGAACGCCTGGGAGGCCAGGCCGGCCGACACCAGCGCCAGCAGGCCGGTGGTGACCAGCACCAGC
>DASPZH010000472.1:0-4873 GCA_035636335.1 Streptosporangiaceae bacterium | reverse complement strand
GCTGCCCGGCCTGGTCGACACCCACGTCCACGTCAACGAACCCGGCCGCACCGACTGGGAGGGCTTCGCGACCGCGACCGCCGCCGCGGCGGCCGGCGGCGTCACCACGATCATCGACATGCCGCTGAACTCGATCCCGCCGACGATCGACGTCGCCGCGCTGGAGGCGAAACGGCGGGCCGCGGACGGCCAGTGCGCCGTGGACGTCGGGTTCTGGGGCGGAGCCGTTCCGGCCAACGCGGCCGACCGGCCCGCGCTGCACGCGGCGGGCGTGTACGGGTTCAAGTGCTTCCTGGTCGACTCGGGGGTGCCCGAGTTCCCGCCGCTCGGCGAGGACGCCCTGGCGGCGGCGATGTACCAGGCCGCCGAACTGGGCAGCCTGCTGGTCGTGCACGCCGAGGACGCGGCCCGGATCGGCGCGGCCCAGGCAGTGCAGGCGGCGTCGGCGCAGGCGGCGCGGGCGGCGTCCGGCCGGGACTACGCCGGCTTCCTGCGGTCCCGGCCGGCCGCCGCCGAGGTCGCGGCGATCATCTCGGTGATCAGGCTGGCCACCGCGACCGGCGCCCGCGTGCACGTGCTGCACCTGTCCAGCGCCGATCCGGTCCCGCTGCTGACCGCGGCGCGGGGCTACGGGGTCCAGGTCACCGCCGAGACCTGCCCGCACTACCTCGCGCTCGCGGCCGAGCAGGTCGGCGCCGGCCGGACCGAGTTCAAGTGCTGCCCGCCGATCAGGGACACCGCGAACCGGGACCGGCTGTGGGCGGCGCTGGAGTCCGGCGCGATCGACTGCGTCGTCTCCGACCACTCGCCGTGCCCGCCGGAACTGAAGGATCCCGGCCGCGGCGGGTTCGCCGCCGCGTGGGGCGGGATCTCCTCGGTCCAGCTTGGCCTGCCCGTGGTGTGGACCCACGCCAGGGAGCGCGGCTTCGGCCTGGCGGATGTGGTCAGGTGGATGTCGGCGAGCCCGGCCAGGCTGGCCGGGCTCGCCGCCCGCAAGGGCGAGATCGCCGTCGGCCGCGACGCCGACCTGGTGGCGTTCGCGCCGGACGAGCGGTTCGTGGTCGCGCCCGACCGGCTGCTGACCAGGCACAAGCTGACCCCGTACGCCGGCCAGGCTCTGTCAGGCGTCGTCCGCCGCACCTGGCTCCGCGGAGTCCCGGTCTCGCCGGACCGGCCGGGCGGGCGGCTGCTCTCGGCCGCCGTCGGCCGATGATGAAAGCGGGCGGCCGGCCGGGGGCGGTCGCGGGGAAGGGAGCGTGCCGATGAACGGCGGCGAGACCCCGGACTTCACCGGCCTGGCCGACCTCGCCTCCCGGGCGCTGGGCGGCAGCGTGGTGTTCGCCAACGACGAGTTCTTCGCCGAGAAGGAGAACCTGATCAGGCCCGAGCCGCCCGCGTTCGCGCCGGGCGACTTCGGTCACAAGGGCAAGGTCTACGACGGCTGGGAGACCAGGCGGCGCCGTAACGCCGGGCACGACCACGCGATCGTGCGGCTGGGCTGCCCGGGCGTGGTCCGCGGGGTCGTGGTCGACACCGCGTTCTTCCGCGGCAACTACCCGCCGGAGATCTCGGTCGAGGCCGCGTGCGCGACCGGCTACCCGGACCCGGCCGAACTGGCCGAACTGCCCTGGCACCCGCTCGTCGCCAGGGCAGCGGCACGGGGCGATACGGTGAACCGCTACGCCGTGGCCGACCCGCGGCGCTGGACGCACGTCAGGCTGTCGATCTACCCGGACGGCGGCGTGGCGCGGCTGCGGGTGCACGGCGAGGTCGTGCCCGATCCGGCGTTCCTGACCGGGACCGTCGACCTGGCCGCGATGGAGAACGGCGGGCGGGTCACAGGCTGTTCCGACGCCTTCTACTCCTCGCCCGCCAGCCTGATCATGCCGGGAGTGCCGCGGGTGATGAGCGACGGCTGGGAGAACGCGCGGCGCCGCGGTCCGGGCAACGACTGGGTGGAATTCCGGCTCGCCGCCGCGGGTCGGCTCCGTCGTGCCGAGATCGACACCTCGTACTTTGTCGGCAACGCGCCGGGCTGGGTCGAGCTCTCCGCCGCGGAGCCGGGGCCGGGTGCCGGGTCGGGTCCCGGTCCCGACCCGGATGCGGAGCCGGGGCCGGGCGCCGGCTCCGGTCCCGACCGGGACGCCGGTCCTGGCGACGAGCCGAGCTGGCGGGTGATCCTGCCGCGGACGCGGGTTCAGCCCGATACCAGGCACCGCATCATGCTCGATGGCCAGGGCGAGGTCTCCCGCGTCCGGCTGGACGTCTTCCCGGACGGCGGGCTGGCCAGGCTCCGGATCTGCGGCGAGGTCACGCCGGACGGCCGCGCCGCCCTGGAGCGGCGGTGGCGGGAGACCGCGCCGTAGCCGCGGCTCGTCTAGGCGGTGGCCCGGCCCGCCGCGTCCGCCGGGCCGAGGCGCGCCTGCGGGCCTCGGCCGGACCGGCGTCCGATCAAACCTCAGGCGGGGTTGTCGGCGAGGTCCTGGCCGCGGTCGGCCGCCGTGGCCGGCTGGTGCTGCGGCCGCGAGGTTTCCGGCATCCGGAACGACGGCAGCGATGTCGGCAGCAGCAGCAGGAAGCCCAGCGTGCCGCCGGCCGCCGCGACCCAGAGCGTCGCGCGCGGCCCGATCAGCGTGCCGAGGAGGCCGCCCGTCAGCGCGCCGAGCGGCCTGGTGCCGTAGTTCACCGCCTGGAACGCGCCGCTGACCCGCGACCGCAGGTCGTTGGGGATGACCGCGGAGAAGATCGAGCCGATGCTGATGTCCAGGGTCATCACGCCGAATCCGGCGATGAACTCGGCCGTCATCAGCATCGCGAGTATGACCGGCCGCGGCCCGGCGGCCAGCGGAACAAGCGCCAGCGGCGCGGTGAACACCAGGCATGAGATCGTGTACACCCGGCCGACGCCGAGCCAGGCGGCGAGCCGCTTCGTGAGCATGGCGCCGAGGACGCCGCCGATCGCGCCGACGCCCAGCACCAGGCCGAGAAGCCCGGGAGCGACGTGCAGATACCTGGTCGCGTAAAGCACGAACAGCGCGAAGAACACGAAGTTGAAGAAGTTGATCACCGACACCGCGACCAACGAGGCCCGCACGATCGCGGACCGCCTGATGAACCGCGCCCCCGCGGTCAGCGAGCCCTTTCCGGGTTCGGCGGCGGGCGGCTCGACCGGGCGGATCCTGGTCAGGAAGAACGCCGAGCCGAGGAACGACACGGCGTCGGCGAGCACGGCCAGCGGCGCGGTCAGGAACTGGACGAGCGCGCCGCCGACACTCGGCCCGCCGACGAAGGACAGCGCGCGGCTGCCGTAGATCAGCGAGTTGCCCTCCACGTACCGGTCCTCGGGAACCAGCGAGACGAACAGGGTCGGGTCGCTGACCGTGAACAGCACGCTGAGCACGCCGACCCCGAACGCGACGCCGTATAGCTGCCAGAGCGTGAGAACACCGAAGGCGTAGCCGACCGGAATGCTCGCCAGCAGCGCGAACCGGCCCAGGTCGGCGCCGATCATGGTCGCCCGCCGGTGGCCGCGCCGGTCCACCCAGGCGCCCGCATGCAGGCCGAACAGCAGGCTCGGCACCCACTCCAGGGCAACGAGGAAGCCCATCTGAGCCGGGCTCGCGTGCAGCGCGAGCACGCCGACGAGCGGCAGCGCGATGGAGGAGATCTGGTCGCCGAACATGGAGATCGTCTGGCCGCTCCAGTACCGCCGGAACGACCGGTCCGCGAGCAGGTCGGGGACCCGGGCCGCGAGGCGCTGCCGCGGCCCGCGCCTGCCGGTGGCCCGCCTGCCGTCCGGCGCGCTGCCCCCGCCGCCCCGGCCGGGCCCGCGACGCCGCCACAGCGGCCTCATCGCGCACCGCCGCCCGGGTTGGGTCCGGGCTGACCGATCGGCGGGCCGATCATCGGGAAGGCGAGCTGCAGGAAGGTGATCAGGCGAGCGCCATCCGGCCGCAGTCCCGGCGTGCCGGTCCGATCGGCGTAGCGGTCGAGCAGCTCGCGCATCTTGTCGCCGAGGTCGGCGAGCTCGGCGGCGGTCAGGTAGAGCAGCTTGTCGCCGAACATGTCCGCGCGCTGCCAGTCGGCGGGCTCGGCCGGCCGCTCCGCCAGCCACCGCATCAGCCAGAAGAAGTACCGCTCGGCCAGCACGGACCGGTACATGCCGGACGCCTCGGCGAAGTCGGGGTCGTCGGCGAAGTCCGGCACGTGCGTGGACATGGTGGTCGCCTGCCAGGGGCGCTCCCTGCCCTGGCCGCCTGCCGCCTCTTCGGCCATCCCGTACTTGGCGAGCTGGCGCAGGTGGAACGAGCAGGTCGCCGAGGACTCGCCGAGCAGCTCGGCGGCCCGGGTCGCGGTCAGCGGGCCCTCGGTCCGCAGCAGCCCGATCAGGGAGAGCCTGACCGGATGGGCCAGCGCCCTCAGCGCCTTCGCCTCGGTGATCTGTTTGGTCGACCGGGGCCCGCCCGCGGCTATGGACTTCTGTGTCATACATGCAAAGCTAACTTTGCAACGAACTCTTTGCAACAAGTTCTTTGCAAAGAGTTCTTGGCACAAGGTGTCGCCGACTCCGCCCCGCCGCCCGCCGTTCACGGGACCCGCCGAGGCAACATCTCTGCCACATCGATGTTGCCTGAGGGGCGCGGTCGCGAACGTCGATGTGGCAGCGCTGTTCGCCGGCGAACATCTGTGCCACAGCGATGTTGTTGATCGCGGCGCGCTCGGAACATCGTTGTGGCAGCGATGTTCAACCGGCGAGAAACTGGATACTACTGCTTGCGGTATATCGAGGTGCGTAGTATCGTCCCGCGTAGTACAGTTGTACGGTCACTCGCGGGGCGAATGGCAGCGGGCTTGCGAGCGCGCGGCCAGCTCG
>DASPZH010000471.1:0-3525 GCA_035636335.1 Streptosporangiaceae bacterium | reverse complement strand
GCTCGATCTCGCGCTTGGCGAGCAACTCGACCATGCCGCCGATCAGCCAGTCGGCCACCTGGTCGCGGCTGGCCGGGCGGGTCGCGCGGCCGAGCAGGTAGTCAACGCTACGACGCAGCGAGCTGCCGACCAGTGCCCGCTGGTCCTCGTGGGTCCACTCGCCGCCCAGCCTGGACGTGACGGCCCGCTCGATCTCGAACCAGAGCGGCTCGGTGTCCACCAGCAGGCCGTCCATGTCGAACAGGACGGCCTGGAGCTGGCCGTCCGCGTCGGGGCCGGCGCCGGGGCTGGGGCCGGCGTCGGGGCTGGGGCCGCTCATCACGTGCTGAAGTACTTCGCTTCGCGGTGGTGCGCGATCAGCGCGTCGGTGGACTGCTCGGGCGCGAGCTGGAACTCCTCCGACAACGTCACCCCGATCCGCTCGGGCTCGAGCAGCCGCATCATCTTGGCCCGGTCCTCCAGGTCGGGGCAGGCCGGGTAGCCGAACGAGTACCGGCAGCCCTGGAAGCCGACCCGCAGGATGGCGTCCAGGTCGTCCGGATCGGAACCGCCAATGCCGAGCGCGTCCCTGGTCCTGGCGTGCCAGCACTCGGCTAGCGCCTCGGCGAGCTGCACCGACAGCCCGTGCAGCTCCAGATAGTCGCGGTAGGCGTGCTTGGCGAACAGCTCGGCGGTGGCCTCGCTGATCCGCGGGCCGACCGTGACGAGCTGGAACGCGACCACGTCGGTCTCGCCCGACGAGCGGGGCCTGAAGAAGTCGGCCAGGCAGAGCCCGCGGTCCCGGCGCTGGCGCGGGAACGTGAACCGCTCCCGCTCGGCGCCGCCGTCGTCGAGCACGACCAGGTCGTCGCCCTCGCTGACGCACGGAAAGTACCCGTGCACGACGGCCGCCTGGAGCAGCCCTTCGGTCTGCGCCCGCTCGAGCCACATCCGCAGCCGCGGCCTGCCTTGCGTCTCGGCCAGCTCGGCGTGGGATGGCCCGGTGCCGCCCCGGGCCGGCTTCAGGCCCCACTGGCCGAGGAACAGCGCGCGCTCGTCCAGGTAGCTCGCGTACTCGGCGAGCGGGATGCCCTTGACCACCCGGGTGCCGTAGAACGGCGGCTGCGGCACCGGCTCATCGGCGCTCACGTCGGAACGGACCAGCACGGGCACTGCGGTGCCGTCCGGCCGATCGGCCCCGGGGCCGGCCGCCTGCGGCCTGGCCCGGACGCGGCGCTCGCGCAGCGCGGGCAGTGCCGCGCCCGGTTCGCCCCGCTTGACCGCCACCATCGCGTCCATCAGCCGCAGGCCCTCGAACGCGTCACGGGCGTACCTGACCTCGCCGTCGAACAGGCTGGCCAGGTCCTGCTCGACGTAGGACCTGGTGAGCGCGGCGCCGCCGAGCAGCACGGGCCACCGCCCGGCCAGGCCGCGCGAGTTCAGCTCGGCCAGGTTGTCGCGCATCACGACCGTCGACTTGACCAGCAGCCCGGACATGCCGATCACGTCGGCGTCGTGGTCGGTCGCGGCCTGGACGATGGCCGAGATCGGCTGCTTGATGCCGAGGTTGACGACGTCGTATCCGTTGTTGGAGACGATGATGTCCACGAGGTTCTTGCCGATGTCGTGCACGTCGCCCTTGACCGTGGCGAGAACGATCTTGCCCTTGCCGGCCTCGCCCGAGCGCTCCATGTGCGGTTCGAGGTAGCCGACCGCGGCCTTCATCACCTCCGCCGAGGTGAGCACGAACGGAAGCTGCATCTGCCCGGAACCGAACAGGTCGCCGACCGTCTTCATGCCGTCGAGCAGCACGTCGTTGACGATCTCCAGGGCCGGCCGCTGGCCGAGCGCCTCGTCCAGGTCCGCCTCGAGCCCGAGCCGCTCGCCGTCGATGATCCGGCGCTTGAGCCGCTCCCACAGCGGCAGCCCGTGCAACTCGGCCGCGCGGCTGGCCTTGAGCGATGCCGTGTCGACGCCCTCGAACAGCTCGAGCAGCCTGGCCAGCGGGTCGTACCCGTCGCGCCTGCGGTCGTAGACCAGGTCGAGTGCCACCTGAAGCTGGTCGGCGGGGATGCGCGCGATCGGCGTGATCCGCGCGGCGTGCACGATCGCCGAGTCCAGGCCGGCCTTGACGCACTCGTTCAGGAACACTGAGTTCAGCACGGCCCTGGCCGCGGGATTCAGGCCGAAGGAGACGTTGGAGACGCCGAGGGTGGTCTGCGCATCCGGGTAGCGCCGCTTGACCTCGCGGATCGCCTCGATCGTCTCGATCGCGTCCCGTCTGGTCTCCTCCTGGCCGGTGGCGACCGGGAAGGTCAGGCAGTCCACGATGATGTCGCACTGCCGCATGCCCCAGTTGCCGGTCAGGTCCTCGATCAGCCGGCCGGCGACCGCCGCCTTCCACTCCGCGGTCCTGGCCTGGCCTTGCTCGTCGATGGTGAGCGCGACCACCGCCGCCCCGTGCTCGCGGATGATCGGCATGATCCGCGCCATCCGCGAGTCCGGGCCGTCGCCGTCCTCGTAGTTGACCGAGTTCACGACGGCCCGGCCGCCGAGCCGCTCGAGCCCGGCCCTGATCACCTCGGGCTCGGTGGAGTCGAGCACCAGCGGCAGCGTGGCGGCGGTCGCCAGCCTGCTGGCGATCTCGGCCATGTCCGCCACGCCGTCCCTGCCGACGTAGTCCACGCACACGTCGAGCAGGTGCGCGCCGTCCCTGGTCTGCGCCCTGGCGATCTCCACGCAGTCGTCGAGCCGGCCGTCGATCATGGCCTCGCGGAACGCCTTGGACCCGTTCGCGTTGGTTCGCTCGCCGATCGCGAGGAACGCCGTGTCCTGGTGGAACGGCACGTGCTGGTACAGCGAGGCCACGCCGGGTTCGGGCCGCGGCCTGCGCTTGCGCGGCGTCCGGCCCCCGATCCTGGCCGTGACCTCGGCCAGGTGCTCGGGCGTGGTGCCGCAGCAGCCCCCCACCATGGCCAGCCCGAACTCGCCGACGAAGCTCGCGTGCGCGCTGGCCAGCTCGTCGGGGGTGACCGGGTAGTAGGCGCCATTGGAGGTGAGCTCCGGCAGGCCGGCGTTCGGCATGCAGGACAGCGGAACCCGGGAGTGGGCGGCGAGGTAGCGCAGGTGCTCGCTCATCTCGGTCGGCCCGGTCGCGCAGTTCAGCCCGATCACGTCGATCCCGAGCGGCTCGAGCGCGGTCAGCGCGGCCCCGATCTCGCTGCCGAGCAGCATCGCGCCCGTCGTCTCGATCGTGACCTGCGCGATCAGCACGACATCGGTGCCCAGCGACTGTCCGACCGGGGCGGCCGCCTTGAACCTCGCTACAGCGCGCCGAGCCCCGATGATGGCGGCCTTGGCTTGCAGCAGGTCCTGGCAGGTCTCGACGATCAGCGCGTCGGCGCCGCCGGCCAGCAAGCCGGCCGCGTTGAGCTGGTATGCCTCTCGCAGGTCGGTGAATGAGACGTGGCCGAGCGTGGGCAGCTTGGTGCCGGGCCCGATCGAGCCGAGCACCCAGCGTGGCCGGCCGTCGGCTGCGGCCTCGTC
>DASPZH010000470.1:0-7153 GCA_035636335.1 Streptosporangiaceae bacterium | reverse complement strand
AGATCGTGGTAGCCAGCCTGGTCGTCACGCTCCAGACCGGAGTCCTCGTTCTCGTCTACGCCGACATGCGGATGCGCAAGGAGGGCATGGACCTCGTGCTCCAGCAGGCCGCGATGAACCGTCTGCTGACCGGCGATGAGTTCGCGGCGAGCGGGATGAGCAGCGCCTACACCGGCGGCGCCGACCCGGCTGCCGGTCACCAGGGCGGGCCCGCGGGCGGGGGCCTCGCGTCCGGGCCGCCAGGAACCTGACGGGCTCGCATGATCGCCACAAGCCTGGCCGCAGCCGCGACCGGAGCGGCCCGAGCGGCCCGAGCGGCCCGAGCGGCCACCGCGAGCGGCCCGCTCTCGCGTGCAGGCGGTCCCCTGACCCGTGCGGGCGGGCCGCTGATCGGGCGTCGCACCGGACAGCGCATCGCGCGCCACGAACTCGCCGAGCTCACCATCTGGCAACGACTCCTGCAATGGCTCTACCGGCTGGTCTCCGGCCGCATCGTCCCCGGCGGCTGGTTCGGGCTCATCGCCCTGGCCGTGCTGGCGGTGCTGGCCGTCACGCTGATCATCTTCTGGGTCAAGCCGACCAAAGCCAGGCGCGCGCCAGGCTCGGCCGTGGTGGGCGGCCAGGCGAAGACCGCGCGCGACTACCGGAGGGCGGCCGAGCGCATGGCCGCGGCCGGCGACTACGCGGCCGCCATCGTCGAAGGCGTCAGGGCGATCGCCGCCGAGCTGGCCGAGCGCGACGTCCTGCCCCCGCGACCTGGCAGGACGGCCGATGAGCTCGCCGCGGAAGCGGGCGCGGAACTGCCGGGACTGGCCGCCGACCTGCGAGCCGTCACCCGGCTGTTCGACGACGTCAGGTACGGCGACAAGGCCGGCAGCCGGGCCGGATACCAGCTCGTCAGCCGGGTCGGCACGGCGGTGCAGGCGGCGCGGCCCGGTGCCGCCGGCACGGCGCAGCCGGCGATGGCCGCGTTCGGGGTGCCCCGGTGACCGCGCCGCCGTCGCTGCACCCGATCCCGGGCGCGGGCGACGCCGGGCCGGCGCCGCTTCGGCTCGGCGAGACCGTGCCGCTTCCGCCCGGCGGGGCCGTGCCGGAGGGCGCGGCCGGCCGGCCCATGCCGCTCGGGCCCGACTGGCGGCGCTGGCGGCTGCCGCTGGCGCTGATCGGGGTCATCGTGCTCGGCGGGATCGCGGTCGCGCTGGTCAGCAGGCTGCTATCGCCGCCCCTGGCCAACCGTTACCTCGACCCGGCCAGCCAGTACGTGCTCGGGGCGCACGCGCTCGCCGACATTCTCGGCGAACGGGGGTCGCAGGTGATCCCCGTTCACAGCCCGTCCGATGCGCTGGCCGCCGTTGACGCCGGGCCCGGCGGACCGCGGACCACCCTGCTCATCACCAGCCCGTACCTGCTCACGCCCTACCAGCGCGACCAGCTCGCGCGGACCAGGGCCGACCTGTTCCTCGTCGAGCCTGGGCCAGACGCGCTGGCCGCAATTGCGCCGCGGATTCACGCCGCCGGGCGCGACAGGAACGACAGGCCGCTACTTCCCCGGTGCGACCTGCCCGCCGCCACGCTGGCCGGATCGGCCAACGTCGGAGGTCTGTCCTACCAGGTCCCCCCGCGGGCGGTCGGCTGCTATCCGTTCCACGGCCATCCGTCCGTCGTGCGGTTCACCGCCCGAGGCCGGACCATCACGATCCTCGGCAGCGGCCTCGGCATGTCGAATCTCCTGCTCGGGAGCAACGGCAACGCGGCGCTGGTGCTCAACCTGCTCGGGCCGCACCGGCGCGTCGTCTGGCTGACCCCCCAGCCGTCGGGCTCCGGGCTGCCCGCGCCCATCAGGCCTCCAGGCGGGGGCGGGGCGCCGCCGGCGGCGCCCAAGCTGATCCCCTGGGCCGCGTGGCTCGTCGTCATCCAGCTCGCGGTGTCCGTGGCGCTCGCCGCGCTCTGGCGCGGCCGCAGGCTCGGCCCCCTGATCACCGAGCGGCTGCCGGTGGTGGTGCGGGCGTCGGAGACCGTCGAAGGGCACTCCAGGCTGTACCAGTCCAGGCGAGCCAGGGGCCGGGCCGCCGCGGCGCTGCGCGGCTCCATGCTCGCCCGCGTGCTGCCGGCGCTCGGGCTGGCCAAGGACGCCCACGCCGACGCCGTCACCGACGCGCTCGCGGCCAGGTCACGGCTGGCCCGGCCGGAGATGGCCGGGATCGTCTACGGGCCGGCGCCGGCCACCGACGCCGAGCTTGTCCGCCTGGCTCATAGCCTTGACGAACTTGAGAGAGAGGTACGTGCGCAGTGATCGCCGATGACCCCACAGCGGCCGGGCCTGCCCCGTTCGAGCCGGCGACGGCCGCTTCGTTCAGCAAGGAGACCACGTTCGGCGGCGCAACAGCCGGCTCGGGCCCCAGGGCCGCGCTCGCCGCGGTCCGCACCGAGGTCGGCAAGGCCGTCGTCGGCCAGGACTCGGTGGTCAGCGGGCTGCTCATCGCGCTGATCTGCGAGGGTCACGTGCTGCTCGAGGGCGTGCCGGGCGTGGCCAAGACGCTCCTGATCCGGGCGCTGGGCGGGGCGCTGTCGCTGGAGGGCAAGCGACTGCAGTTCACGCCCGACCTGATGCCCGGCGACGTGACCGGCTCGCTGATCTACGACGCCAGGACCGCCCAGTTCGAGTTCCGGGCCGGCCCGGTGTTCACCAACCTGCTGCTGGCCGACGAGATCAACAGGACCCCGCCGAAGACCCAGGCCGCGCTGCTCGAGGCGATGGAGGAGCGGCAGGTCTCCGTCGAGGGCGACCCGCGGCGCCTGCCCGCGCCGTTCCTGGTGGCCGCGACCCAGAACCCGGTCGAGTACGAGGGCACGTACCCGCTGCCCGAGGCGCAACTCGACAGGTTCCTGCTCAAGCTGACCGTGCCGCTGCCCGAACGGGCCGACGAGATCTCGATTCTGAACCGGCACGCCGCGGGCTTCGACCCGCGCGACCTCGGCGCCGCCGGCCTCCGGCGGGTGGCCGGCCCGCCCGATCTGGTCCAGGCGCGGGCCGAGGCCAGGAAGATCCACCTGACGGCCGAGGTGACCGGCTACATCGTCGACATCTGCCGGGCGACCAGGACCTCGCCGTCACTGCGCCTGGGCGCCTCGCCGCGCGGCGCGACCGCGCTGCTGGCCACCAGCCGGGCCTGGGCATGGCTGTCCGGCCGGGACTACGTCACGCCGGACGACGTGAAGGCGCTCGCTGGGCCGACGCTGCGGCACCGGATCCAGCTGCGCCCCGAGGTCGAACTGGACGGCGCGACGCCGGACGGCGTCCTGCAGGGCCTGCTGGCGGCCGTCCCCGTGCCGCGATGACGCTGACCGGCCGCGCGGCGCTGGCAGCCGTCGCGGGCGGCCTGGTCGTCGCGGTGTTCGCCAGCGGCATCGTGCTGGTGATCGTCAACGCGGCGCTGCTCGCCGCGTTCGCGGCCGACGTGATCCTGGCCGCGAGCCTCACCCGGCTGCAGGTCAGCCGGTCCGGCGACGCCAAGGTCCACCTCGGCCAGGCGGGGACGATCACCGTGGCCGTCACCAACTCGGGCGGCCGCAGGCTGCGCGGCGTGCTGCGGGACGGCTGGCGGCCCAGCGCCGCGGCCGCCCCCGGCCGGACCAGGATCGACGTGCCCGCGGGCGGGCGGGCCAGGCTGGCCACCACGCTCACCCCGCGGCGCCGCGGCGACTTCGAGGCCGGGCTCGTCACGATCCGATCGCTCGGCCCGCTCGGCCTGGCCGGCCGGCAGCGCAGCATGACGGCGCCGTTCACGGTCCGCGTGCTGCCGCCGTTCCTGTCGCGCAAGCACCTGCCGGAGAAACTGGCCAGGTTGCGTGAGCTCGACGGCCAGCACAAGTCGATGCTGCGCGGCCAGGGCTCGGAGTTCGACTCGCTCCGCGCCTACGTCCTGGGCGATGACGTCAGGTCGATCGACTGGCGGTCCTCGGCCCGCCGCAACGACGTGCTGGTGCGCACGTGGCGGCCCGAGCGCGACCGCCGGATCGTCATCGTGCTCGACACCGGGCGCACCTCCGCCGGCCGGGTGGGCGGCAGGGACGGCGTCCCCCGGCTCGACGCGTCCATGGACGCGGCCCTGCTGCTCGCCGCGCTCGCCACCCGGGCAGGTGACCGGGTGGACCTGGTCGCCGCCGACCGGCGGGTCCGCACCATGGTTGTCGGCGCCGGCCGCGACGCGGTGCTGGCCGCGTTCACCAGCGAGATGGCGCTGCTCGAGCCGGACCTCAGCGAGCCGGACATCGGGCTGATGATGGCCACCGTGCTCGGCATCGCCAGGCAGCGCTGCCTGGTGGTGCTGCTGACCGACCTCAACCCGGCCGCGATCGAGCAAGGACTGCTGCCGAACGTCCAGCTTCTGTCGTCCAGGCACCAGGTGCTGCTCGCGGCCGTGGCGGACCCACGGGTGGCGGAGATGGCGGCGGACCGCGGCGACACGCCGGCCGTCTACGACGCCGCCGCGGCGGCCGCGGCGCAGGCCGGGCGGGCTCACATCGGCGCGCTGCTGCGCCGGCTCGGGGTCGAGGTCGTCGACGCGCCGCCCGACCGGCTGCCGCCCGCACTCGCCGACGCCTACCTGAGCCTGAAGGCGGCGGGCAGGCTGTGAACGCAGGCTGGCCAGGCGACCCTGACAGCCGCCGGCCCGCTGCCGGAGCGGCTTAGCCCACGACCGCGAGCTGGTCAGGGACCTCGAGTATGTCGCCGGTCTCGCCCGCCGCGGCCGCCCGCCTGCCGAGCACGAAAACGTAGCACAGGAACGCCGTCTCCGCGGCCGCGCCGATGCCGATCCTGGCCCACGTCGGCAGCGGCGAGGGGGTGACGAACGCCTCGATCAGGCCGGACACGAGCAGCACGAACACCAGGCCGATGGCGACGGTCACCAGCGACCTGCCCTCCTCGGCGAGCGCCCGCATCCGCGGCCGGTGCCCCGGGTCGATGACCGCCCAGCCCAGCCGCAGCCCGACCCCGGCCGCCAGGAACACCGCGCTCAGCTCGAGAATCCCGTGCGGCAGGATCAGGTCCCAGAACTCCCCGGCCCGCCCGTGGGAGATCATCAGGCCGCCGACGATGCCGACGCTGGCCGCGTTCTGGAACAAGACGATGAGCACGGGCACGCCGAGCAGCACGCCGAAGGTGATCGTCGTGGCGGCGACGAGTGCATTGTTCGTCCACACGCGCGCGGCGAACGAGCGGGCGTCATAGGCCGAGTAGTAATGCCGGAATTGATGATTAACGAGACTCCTCGCGGCTGATCGCGGCAGCAGGCTGGCCTGGAGCGCGGGCGACCCGGCGACGCGCCACCCGACCAGCACCGCCACCAGCACCGAGCCGGCGGCGCAGCCCAGCCACCACCAGCGCGCCCGGTAGGCCGCCGCGGGGAAGGAGATCGCGGCGAACCTGCCGACGGCCTGCCAGCCCGACGACTGCGCGCCGCTCACGGCCGCGCGCGATCTGGCTAGCTGCCCGGACAGCCTGGCGGCCAGCGCCTGATCGAGCCCGGCGGTCTGCAGCGCGGAAAGCTGCGCTGCCGTGCGCTGGTACAGCCCGACGAGCTCGTCGATCTCGTCACCTGACATCGTGCGGCGCCGCTTGGTCAGCGCGTCGAGCCGGGCCCAGTCGGCGCGGTGCTCGGCGACAAATACATCCAGATCCACGGCTGGAGACTACATGCCGGATATCTGGATAGTCTTGGCCCGGCAGGAGATGATGCGCGTTCTCGGTCACGATTCGGCGCGAACGGGAGCGGCGCACTTCGGAGGCGAAGGTGGCCGAGGTAGTAACGGGCGAGGCGGTCGTACTCGACCTGGCAGTAGCCCGCTTCCCCAGCCGGCTGCTCGCGCTCCTCATCGACGTGGCCGTGCAGGCGCCGGTCGTGATCTTCCTCGAGGTCGTCGTCTTCTCCAGGTCGGCCAGTCACCTGAACCCGGCCTCGGCCGCCGCCATCGACATCATCGGCGCGATGTTCGTGATAGTCGGTTATCCGCTCACCTTCGAGACGCTCAGCCGCGGCAAGACGCTCGGCAAGATGGCGCTCGGCATCCGCGTGGTCAGCGACGACGGCAGCCCCGAGCGGTTCAGGCAGGCGCTGATCCGGGCGCTGTCGGCCGCGTTCATCGAGATCTGGCTGCTGCCGATCAACCTGATCGGCCTGCCTGCCGGGCTGATCACGTCGATGGTCTCGGCGAAGGGCAAGCGCCTCGGCGACGTGTTCGCCGGGACGTTCGTGATCCAGGAGCGGGTGCCGCGGCGGCCGGACCTCGCGCCCGTGCACACCGTCATCCCGCCGTCGCTGACCGGCTGGGCGCAGCACCTGGAGCTGTCCAGGCTGTCGGACCAGACCGCCGCGGCGGCCAGCAGCTACCTGCGCCGCTACTACGACCTGCGCCCCGCCGCGCGGGAGCAGCTCGGCCTCCAGCTCGCCTCGGCGGTCGCCGCCCAGGTGAGCCCGCCACCGCCGCCGGGAACGGACGCGGCCGCGTTCCTCGCCGCGGTCCTGGCCGTTCGCCGCCAGCGCGAGCAGGCCAGGCTGGCGGCCCGTCAGGCTAATTGGCAGGGGGCAGCCGGCCAGCCGCCGGCCGCGCCGCCCGGCTACCTGCCGCCGTTCGGATACCCGCCGCGGGGCACTCCGGCGCCGCAGGGATCTCTGGCACCGCGAGGATCTCTGGCACCGCAGGGCACACCAGCCTCAGCGGGACCTCCTGCACCGCAAGCAACACCGGCTTCGCAAGCGACACCGGCACCGGACGGCACCCCTGCCACGCAGGACGCTCCCGCCCCTGGCGCCGCGCAGAAGCCGCCGGCCACGCTGCCCCTCGGCCCCGACGACCTGGTCCCCCTGAGCAAGTCCGACCAGCCAGACGACTACGGTTTCGCCAAGCCGTTCTGAACGATGCCAGCGGCGGGCCACGGTCGCGCCCGGAGTTTCGTTGCCGAAAAGTCGGACAGTAAGCGGGGCTCGATCACTTCCGCAGGAACGGCGCCAGCAGGTCGCCGGTCGCGGCGGCCGCGAGCGCGATCCCGTCCGCGACCCGAACGTCACGCACCGAGTAATGCTGCTGGCCGGCCGCGGTCGTCGCGGTCAGCGTCATCAGGCCCTGGCGGCGCTGGAACCAGGTCTGGTGG
>DASPZH010000469.1:0-2857 GCA_035636335.1 Streptosporangiaceae bacterium | reverse complement strand
GCCGCGGGCCGGTCGCCGCGGATTAGCCGATGTGACGGTGCACGTCGGCGGCCTTGGACGGCCCTGGCTCGGCGGCGCCTATCCACGGACCGGGGATCGACGGGTCGATGACGCCGTCCTCGAGCCACGTGTAGCGCCCGTTCAGCACCTGGTGTGCGAGGGCCGAGTCGTGGGCGTCGGTGTTGCTCCAGAGCTGGCCGAAGAGTGCGTCCGCGCGCAGCCTGGCCTGCGCGCAGAACACGCCGGCGAGTTCGCGGGCCTCTGCGCCTCGCCCGGTGCCCGCGGCGACGTCGGCGTCCAGTTGCGCGCGTACGCACACGGCGCTCATGGCGAACAGCTCGGCGCCGATGTCGACGACGCGGCCGAGGAAGCCTTGCTTGCGCTCGAGCCTTCCCTGCCAGCGCCCCATCCCGTAGAAGGTCACCCTGGCCAGCTTCCTGCTGGCCCGTTCGACATACCGCAGATGCGCCGCCAGCGGCCCGAACTCACCGTAGGCTCCCGGCCGCTGCCCCTGGCCGGCCACCAGCGTGGGCAGCCACCGAGCGTAGAACTGGCCGGCCTGGGCGGCGGCGCGAGCTCGGCGAGCCGCGGAGAGATCGCGGTCGATCAGGTCGCCTGCCGCCGACAGATGCGCGTCGACGGCCTCGCGGGCGATGAACAGCTTCATGATCTCCGAGGACCCTTCGAAGATCCGGTTGATCCGCACGTCCCGCAGCATCTGCTCGGCGGGGACGCCGCGCTCGCCCCTGGCCGCCAGCGACTCCGCGGTCTCGTAGCCGCGGCCACCCCTGATCTGCACAAGCTCGTCAACGATAATGCTGGCCATCTCCGAGCAGTAGAGCTTGGCGATGGCGGCCTCGATCCTGATGTCGTTGCGCTGGTCGTCGGCGAGCTGGCTGGACAGCTCGACCACGGCCTCCAGCGCATAGGTGGTCGCGGCGATGAACGAGATCTTCTTGGCGACCGCCTCGTGCTCTCCGACCGGACGTCCCCACTGGACCCGCTGGCCCGACCACTCCCGCGCGAACTTCAGCGCGAGCTTGCCCGCGGCCGCGCAGCTAGCCGGCAGCGACAGCCGGCCCGTGTTCAGCGTCGTCAGGGCGATCTTGAGGCCCTGGCCCTCCTGGCCGATCCGGTTCGCCGCGGGGACCACGACGTCGTAGAACCTGGTGAGGCCGTTCTCCAGGCCGCGCAGGCCCATGAACGCGTTGCGCCGCTCGACCGTGATCCCGGCCGCGTTGCCCTCCACGACGAACGCGGTGATCCCGCCGCGGTGCCCATCGCTGGCGGGCACCCGGGCCATCACCACGAGCAGGTCGCCGACCACGCCGTTGGTCGTCCAGAGCTTCACGCCGTTCAGCACGTACTCGGTCCCGTCCGGTGACGGCTCCGCCGTCGTGTTCAGCCTGGCCGGATCGGAACCGACGTCGGGCTCGGTGAGCAGGAACGCGCTGATCTCGCCGCGCGCGCACCTCGGCAGGAACTGCCGCTTCTGCTCGTCGGTCCCGAACAGCGCGAGCGGCTGCGGCACCCCGATCGACTGGTGCGCCGAGAGCAGCGCGGCCACGGCCGGGGACGCGGAGCCCGCGATGATCAGAGCCCGGTTGTAGTACAGGTTGGTCAGCCCGAGCCCGCCGTACTCCGGCGCGATCTTCATCCCGAACCCTCCGAGCGACGCCAGGCCGCGGACCGCGTCATCGGGGATCTGCGCGTCCCGCTCGATCTGCGCGCCATCGACAGACTCCTCGCAGAACGCGCGCAGTCGGGAGCAGAAGTCCTCGCCGAGCGCAGTCGCCTCCTCACTCGGACGCGGATGCGGGTGGATCAGGTCGAGCCTGAAGTCACCGAGGAATAGCTGCTTGCCGAAGCTGGGCTGCCGCCACCCGGCCTCACGTGCTGCTTCCGCTGTCTGGCGCGCCTCGCGCTCGCCGACGTGCCGGACTTGGTCTGCCGTCGGAGTACTCATGGAAGATCCCGTCTGGTGGTCGTCACCTAGGTGACTGCCCCGTTCTACCGGCTGGTAACACAACCCAGCTCAGCATCGTCGGCGACCGCGCCGTCGAGATAGCTGACCACGTGGGCGGCGATGGCGGGGACTCGCGGGCTGGGCAGCACGATGCCGGTGAGGTTCAGCGGATCGGCCCCTGAGATCCGCACCAGCTCGCCGCTGCGGGGCTGCTTGCGGATGGCGCGGAGCACGTCGATCGCCTCCGGGTGGGCGTACTGCTCGCCGCTGAAGCCGGTCACGAACCGGCCGCCGCGGATCGTGCCCCTGGCCTCCATCCGCCGGAACGCCCAGAGCACATCCCGCCACGGCACCGCGAGGCTCTCCCTCGCGACCACGTCGCGGAAGACCACGCCCCAGCGGGCCGCGAGTTGCTCGGCCACGGCCTCGGCGAGCTCGTCCCTGTCGCCCGCCGCGAGTGTGCTTGGCAGTAGGGACCAGCGACCAGACGCGCCGCCGGTCGTGCCGGCCAGACCCCGGCGGAGCCCGCGTGGCTGGGGCAACGAGTGCCGCGCGCCACGCCGCAGCAGCGAGCGGACGGCGCGGAAGCCGTCCGCCGTGACCAGCCCGCGCGCCACGCCGTCCCAGAGCGCCTGGTCGATCTCGTGCGGCGGCGTGCCGGTCACCGCGGCCAGGTCGTGCCGGAACAGCGCGCGGCGGCCGCGGAGCGCGTCGAGTACGGCCAGGGTGCGGCCGGACTCTGGCTCAGCGGGGGCCAGGTCGCCGCGGGCCGCCCGCAGCAGCCAGGGCAGGTCGTCGCGGAGCGCCAGGGTGATCGGGGTGGCACGGGACGGCCTACCGCTGCGGGGTCGAGGTCCCTGCTCGGGATCGGCGTCGCGGACCGACAGCCGG
>DASPZH010000468.1:0-1610 GCA_035636335.1 Streptosporangiaceae bacterium | reverse complement strand
CCTGCGCCGCGCGGGCGAACGGGTGCCGCGCTCGGGCCGGGGCAGCGCGCAGGTGCCCGCCCAGATGCGCCGGCTGGGCGTCACCAGCCGGGAGATGGACGTCTTCCTGCTCGTGGCCAGGGGACTCTCCAACGCTGAGATCGCGCGGCGCCTGTTCATCTCGCCCAAGACGGTCGAGACGCACGTCGCGAGCCTGGGGGCGAAGACCGGCCAAGGCGGCCGCCGCGAGCTCGCCGCGCACGCTGTCCGCTTCGCACCGCGCTGAGCGAGAAGCAACGCTCCCGCCCAGCGAACGGGATCCGAGATTTGTCGCTACTCGATTAATCCGTTTTAGCCGCACTTAGCCGACCACGGAAGCGGCGCCTCGCGTCTACCTCCGGCCAGCGGAGCTTAACTCAGGATGTCACATTCTGTAGCTCATGGTTTACCCGATGCGAACGCGCGGTGCGGCGGGCGAACATGGACAGGTACTAAGGCGCTGCCAGGCTGCCAGCCGGGACAAGCCGGTCCTGGGACGGTGACCAGCGGCGCGAGCTGCCCCCGTGCTCGCGCAGTATCCGGCGGGCCCGCGCGTCGTGCGGGCCCGCCGGCCAGGGGCGTTCCCGCAAGGAGGACGCATGACGATCAGTGCCGTATTCCCGTGCCAGGCCCCCGAGACAGTACCGGGCGGCGATCACGATGAGCGCTTCACGTCCGAGGCGATCCCGTACATGAGCCGGCTCTACCCGGCCGCGCTGAGGCTGACGCGCAACCACAGCGACGCCGAGGACCTGATCCAGGAGACGTTCGCCAAGGCATACGTCAAGTTCCACCAGTTCAGTCCCGGCACCAATCTCAAGGCCTGGCTGTACACGATCCTGGTCAGGACCTTCTACAGCACGTGCAGGCGCCGGGACCGCCGGGTCGGCGAGGTGCTCGCGGCCGAGGTCGACGGATCGGATATCAGGGACGCGCTCGGCGCGCCGCCCAGGTCCGCCGAGGCCGAGGCGCTCGACAAGATCGGCGGCTCTGGTGTCATGCGGGCGCTGGCCGACCTGCCCGAGTCGTTCAGGCAGGCGATCTACCTCGCCGACATCGAGGGTTACCGGTACAGCGAGATCGCCGAGCTGATGGGGACGCCGCTCGGCACCGTGATGTCGCGGATCCACCGCGGCCGCGCGATGCTGCGCCAGAAGCTGCGTGCCTACGCACCCAAGCCTGCCGAGCCGCGGCTGAGCGTCGCGGCCTAGCCGGCCCAGCCCCGAGAGGGCGGCAGCGCCGGAGTTCCCCCGCTCCGGGCATGCCGCCCGCAGCGCGGCGGCCGTGCCGAGATACCCCCGTCCTCGGCACGGCCCCGCCACGTTACTCTCGGCCCGGCCCGCGGCGGCCCGGCGGGCCGGGCCGCCGCGGCCCGAACGCTACTCGGCCGCGCCGTACTTGGCGATCTCCTCGTACTCGGCCTCGCTCAGCTCGCGCGGCAGCTCGCCCTGGGCCACCTTGGTGCTCTGCACGTGATGGCGGATCGACTCGACCACCTCGGGATTGGCCAGGGTGCTCACGTCACCGACGTCGGTAAAATTCGAGACCGACGCGATGACCCGGCGCATGATCTTGCCCGACCTGGTCTTCGG
>DASPZH010000467.1:0-2462 GCA_035636335.1 Streptosporangiaceae bacterium | reverse complement strand
CGACTCGGACTTCGCGCCGGTCTCGGACTTCCCGCCGGCGGCCTCGGTGCCGTCCGCGCCCGCCTTGCCGTTGCCGTTGGCCCCGTTGGCGCTGCCGGCCCGGCTGTCGGTGCGGTAGAAGCCCGACCCCTTGAACACGATGCCGACCGGCGAGAACACCTTGCGCAGCCTGCCGCCGCACACACCGCACACGGTCAGCGGGTCGTCGCTGAATCGCTGCACGACCTCAACCCGGTCCGCGCACTCGGTGCAGGCGTACTGGTACGTCGGCACATACCCTCCTAAAACCCCGTCCAAGACTCCCAAAAGCCTTAGCACTCGCCATGCTCAACTGCTAAATGGTAGCAACGGCTACGACAGCCTGGTGATTCCTCGCGTAGGTTGCGCAACCGCCCGCACCCGCTGGTCAAGCGGGCCGGCCGGCACCTCGTCGAGCAGTTCGCCGTCGTACAGCAGCGCGATCGTCGGGACCGCGGGACCGACCCTGGCCAGGGCCCGGTCGTAGCACCCCCCGCCGCGGCCGAGCCGGTAGCCGCGCGGGTCCGCCGCCAGCGCCGGAACGATGACCAGGTCGGCGCTCGTGATCGCGGCCACGCCGCGTCTCGGCTCGGTCGGCTCGAGCAGCCCGTGCGGGCCGGGGGCCAGCGAGTCCGGGCCCTCGTACGACGCCCAGTCCAGGTCGTTGTCGGCGCGCAGCACGGGCAGCAGCACGTAGCTGCCGCGCTTCCAGAGCGCGAAGACCAGCGCGGCGGTCTCGGGCTCGGTGCCGACCGACAGGTACGCGGCGACCGTGCCCGCCATGCCGGTCTCCGGCAGGGAGAGAACCGCGTCGCGCAAAGCCCGGCCGGCCACCCTCCGGTCGGCTACGCTCTGCCTTACCCTTGCCGCGAGAAGGTGCTCGCGCAGGCCGGACTTGCGTTCTGCGAGCTGACGCTCAGACATACTCCGAGGATGCTGGGTAGGACTACCCTGCGAACCGGCGTGATCGTCTCCGGCCATGCCGTCCACGAGGGCCTCCATCGGGCTAGTTAGGGTTTACAGCATGGCTCACTCAGCCGCCGTCACCAAGGCAGTGATACCGGTCGCCGGGCTCGGCACCAGGTTCCTTCCGGCCACGAAGGCAACGCCGAAGGTGATGATGCCCATCGTCGACAAGCCCGCGATCCAGTATGTCGTCGAGGAGGCCGCGGCGGCCAGGTTGCGGGACGTGCTGCTGGTCACCGGCGACGCGCAGGAGTCGATCGCCGAGCACTTCAACCGGGCCTACGAGCTCGAGCGGGCGCTCGAGGCCAAGGGCAACGACGCGGCGCTGGCCGCGGTGCGCGCCCCGACCGAGCTGGCTGACGTCAGCTACGTCCGCCAGCATCAGCCGCGCGGCCTCGGCCATGCCGTGGCCTGCGCGTCCGACCACGTCGGCAACGAGCCGTTCGCGGTGCTCCTGGGCGACGACCTGATCAGCGCCGACGAGGCCCTGCTGGCCAGGATGATCGGCGTCAGGCAGAAGTACGGCGGCAGCGTCGTCGCGCTGATGGAGGTCCCGGCCGACCAGATCTCCGCCTACGGCTGCGCCGCGTTCAACCTGACCGAAGACCCGGACATCGTCGCCATCACCGACCTGGTCGAGAAGCCGGAGACGAACGAGGCCCCGTCCAACTGGATCGTGATCGGCCGCTACGTATGCGATCCGGAGATCTTCTCCGTGCTCGCCGAGACCCCGCCCGGGCGCGGCGGCGAGATCCAGCTCACCGACGCGCTGCGGACGCTCGCCGTCGCCGACCAGGACGCGGGCGCGAACGGCGGCGGCGTGCACGGCGTGCTGTTCCGGGGCCGCCGGTACGACACCGGCAACAAGCAGGACTTCCTGCGGACCACGGTCGAGTTCGCCTGCGCCAGGCCCGACCTGGCCCCCGACTTCGTACCCTGGCTCCGCGACTACCTCAGCGCCCTGAAGTAACCGGGCACCGTAACAGGCGGGCAGGATCACGGCGATGCAGTCAGTCGACAGCTACCTGAGCGAGATCATCGCTGCGATCGCGCCGCTGCCGCCGGAAGACCTGCCGCTGACCGAGGCCGAGGGCGCCGTCCTGGCCGCCGACACGACCGCCGACTGGCCGCTGCCCGGCTTCGACAACTCGGCGATGGACGGCTACGCCGTGCGCGCCGCCGACGTCGCCGGAGCCAGCGCGGAGCACCCGGTCACGCTGCCGGTCGACGCCGACGTCGCGGCCGGCGACACGGCCGAGCACGCCGTCGCGCCCGGGCGCTGCGTCAAGATCATGACCGGCGCGCTGCTCCCGCCCGGTGCCGACGCCGTGATCCCGGTCGAGTGGACCAACGACGGCCGGGAGACCGTGGTGATCAGCCGGCCGGCCGGCCGGGGTCACGCGATCCGGCGAGCGGGCGACGACGCCAAGCAGGGCGACCTGCTGCTGCCGGCCGGAACCCGGCTCGGCCCGGCGCAG
>DASPZH010000466.1:0-2868 GCA_035636335.1 Streptosporangiaceae bacterium | reverse complement strand
CCACAGTTCCTCGCGGTGCACGGCGCTGGGGTGCCTGGTCCGAGTGCGCCCGGCCACGCTCGCGGACTCCCCGGTGTCGGCGGCCGGTCCGACTGGGCCGGCGGGCGTGGCTGGCCCGGCGGGCGGGGTCGAGGCCGTCGTGGTGACCTGCGCGTCCAGGGCGGAGTGAGCCGGCTGCCCGCCCAGCGCGCCGGGCGACCCGACGGCCGCTCCGGCCAGGTTGGCACCGGCCAGGTCGGCCCGGGCCGGGTCGGTGCCGGTCACCTCGATCCGCAGTTGCGGTCCGAGCGGGTTCGCGAGGTGCACGTCGAGCGGCTGCTGCACGGCCACGGACGCGACCGACAGGCCCCCGACGAACGTGCGACCCTTGCCGAGGTCGTCCAGTACCCAGCCGTCGGGGCGCCAGCTTATCCGCGCGTGCTCTCGCGAGACGATCGGGTCGGAGATGACGACGGCGTTGTCGGTGCTGCGGCCGATACGGATCGTCTGGCCTGGTTCGAACGTGAACGTCTGGCCAGCGAACGTGATCTTGAGCTCGCTCACTCGCCCGCCTCCCTGCGCAGCCCGCCATCGAACATTGTGCACGGGTCAGCGCGGGCTCAGATTACCGACACCCGAGCGATGGTCGGTCACAATCCGTGAACGGTACGCGGCATCGAACGCCCGAGAACGCCCGAGAACACCCGCGGGTGCGGCTCACTCGCCGGCTGCCTCCGCGATCGCCGCGTCCACCTCGGCCTGCCTGGCCGCCAGCTCGGCCTGGTACTTCTCGTCGTCGATCCGCTCGGCCAGGTCCTCGTCGGCCTTCATCAGCGACTCGAGGTCACTTTCGGCCGCGGCGAGCACGCCGAGGTCGGCGAAGGCGTGCCTGACCTTCGGCCCCCACAGGCCGATGTCCCTGACGCACGGCACGATCCTGGTGAACAGCAGCGACCTGAACGCCTGCTGCACCGGCGACTTGTCGGTGAAGTCCATGCACTCGTCGACGTCGAAGTTCAGCCGCTCCCAGACCTCCTGGGCGCGGAACCTGTCGTTCATCAGGTAACAGCCCTCGATCAGGAACTCCTCGCGCTCGGCCCGCTCGGCCTGCGTCAGCTCGGCGTAGTAGTCACGCAGCGCGAGCCTGCCGAACGCCACGTGCCTGGCCTCGTCCTGCATGACGTAGGCGAGCAACTGGGTGACGAGCGGGTTGTTCGACATGTCCCGGTGCACGCCGAACGCGGCCAGCGCCAGCCCCTCGATCAGCACCTGCATGCCGAGGTAGGGGTAGTCCCAGCGGCCGTCCGCCAGCGCCTCGGCGAGCAGCTTGGCCAGGTCGTCGTTGATCGGGTAGTAGATGCCGATCTTGTCCTTGATGAACCGCTGGTAGAGCTCGACGTGCCGCGCCTCGTCCATCACTTGGGTGGCGGCATAGAACTTGGAGTCCATGTCGGGAACGGACTCGACGATCCGCGCCGCGACGGTGAGCGCGCCCTGCTCGCCGTGCAGGAACTGGCTGAACAGCCAGGACGACAGGTGCATGCCGAGCTCGTCGCGCTCGGCCTGGTTCAGTTTCTCCCACTGCCGTGACCCGTAGATCGGGCTGAGTTCCTCGGTCTGCTCCATCACGTTGCACGGGTCCACCGGGATGTCCCAGTCGATTCGCTTGGTCGCGTCCCACTGCTTGTCCTTGCCCCGCTGGTACAGGTCGAGCAGCCGGCCGCGGCCGTTGTCGTAGTCCCAGTTGAACCGGGCGGCGCCGGTGGCGGGGACGTCCCAGGTGCCGGGCTTCACGTCGGTGACATAGTGGTCGTAGGTGCTCATGGCGGCCCCCTGGGAGACGAGTACTCCGATATTACTTTCCGGTAGCCTCCTGTTTCCAGAGGGCTGGCCCCACCGGGAGCCCGGGTGGCAGCACGATGGGCCGCGGGAGCCTGGCATGGGAAGATCACGGTGTGGCGGACGGTCCGAATCTCGTAGTCGTGGTCGATGACCAGGCGCCGTTCCGAGCCGCCGCCCGGGCGGTGCTGCGGCGGCTAGCCGGCTTCGAGCTTGCGGGCGAGGCGGCGAGCGGGGCCGAGGCGATCGACCTGGTGGACCAGATCAGGCCGAGCCTGGTGCTGATGGACATCAACATGCCGCAGATGAACGGCATCGAGGCGACCCGCGAGATCGTGGCGGCCCACCCCGACGTGGTCGTCTTCCTGTGCTCCACCTACGACGCGAGCGATCTGCCGGCCGACGCCGCGGCCAGCGGAGCGCGGGCCTACCTGAACAAGGAGCGGTTCAGCCCCGATGCGCTCAGGCGGCTGTGGGACACCCGCGACTCCGGCGTATTCGTCTCCCAGTAGGTGGTGGCAGGCACACCCGCGACGGCCAGGCAGCACCCTGGCCGTCGGGCCGTCGGCTGCGCGACGCTAGCGCTGTAAGCGCAGCGGCGCGCATACAGCGGTCGGGAGGTTGTCCATGAGGCATCAGCGGGGCCAGGCCAGCTCCGCGCGGCGCGGGGCAAGCCCGGTCAGGGAGCGGGTGCAGCGCCTGGCCAACTGGCTGGTGTTCGGCATGCGCGCGACCCCGTACGAAGTGCTGACCGAGCACCTGCTCGAGCGCCTCGACGAGGTCAGGGCATCCAGGCAGCGGCTGGTCGCGGCCCAGGACCAGGAGCGCCGCAGGATCGAGCGGAACATTCACGACGGCGCCCAGCAGCAGCTCGTGGCGCTGGCCATCAAGCTGACGCTGACCGAGTCGCTCGTCGGCGTCGACGAGGAGGGCGAGCGCGAACTGCTCGCGGAAATCTCGGCCGACGCAGCCGAGGCGGTCGAGAACCTGCGCGACCTGGCGCGGGGGATCTACCCGCCGCTGCTGGCCGAGCGCGGCCTGGTCGCCGCG
>DASPZH010000465.1:0-5446 GCA_035636335.1 Streptosporangiaceae bacterium | reverse complement strand
GAGATCACCGCGGCGCTGGTCAGCCTGGCCAAGCAGCGGACCCTGACGACCGTGCTCGTCGGGCACGTGACCAAGGACGGCTCGATCGCCGGGCCGCGCTCCCTCGAGCACCTGGTCGACGTGGTGCTGCACTTCGAAGGCGACAGCCGGGGCCGACTGCGGATGATCCGCGCGCTGAAGAACAGGTTCGGCCCGACCGACGAGGTCGGCTGCTTTGAACTCGGCGAGTTCGGGCTGATCGGCCTGCCCGATCCGAGCGGCCTCTTCTTGTCCAGGCAGCATCAGCCGGTGCCGGGGACGTGCGTGACGGTCACTCTCGAGGGCCGCCGGCCGCTCGTGGCCGAGGTGCAGACGCTGGTTTGCCCGGTCAACGGCAACGAGCCGTCCCGCCGGGTAACCTCCGGCCTCGACTTCGCCAGGGTGGGCATGACGGTCGCCGTGCTGCAACGGCGAGCGGGAGTGAGACTCGGCAAGTGCGATATCTACGCGGCCACCGTGGGCGGGGTCCGGCTGACCGAGCCGGCCGTCGACCTGGCGATCTCGCTGGCGCTGGCCGGCGCCACGGCGGACCTGAGCCTGCCGTCCGACGTTGTCGCGTTCGGCGAGGTCGGCCTGGCCGGCGAGATCCGCAGCGTCGCCGGGATCGGCCGCCGGCTGACCGAAGCGGGCCGGATGGGCTTCCGCCGCGCGATCGTCCCTGTCGGCACCGACGCGATCCCGGCCGACTGCCCGATGCAGGTCAGCCAGGTCGAGGACGTGGCCAGCGCCATCCGCACGGGGTTCGGCCTCGACCCGCGCCGGCCCGGATAGCCGGGTCCGCGCTGACCGCCTCCCGCTCAGTTCAGGCGGAAGGTCACCGGCGGGCTGGCAATCGACCCGTCGGCCGCGTAGCCGGTGTAAGTGCCGGCCGGCACCTCCCGCACCGGGCCAGCGCAGCCGGGCGAGGAGGTCCTCCTGTTCCAGCCGATCGACACGACCGTCGGGACGCCGCGCCTGAGCGCGGTTACCAGGTTGCCGGTTCCGCTGACACAGTCCGCCGAACTCCAGACCCTGGCGGGTCCCTCCTTGATCACCAGGGCGAGGTGGCCAGGACCGACATTGAACGAGCAGTCCGCGGGCTGCGTCGAGACCACGGTCAGGCTGAAGCCGGGCTCTTGCCCGCGGCCGAAGTCGACCTGAGCGGCCGACAGGCTCAGCACGATCGAGTGCCACGAGCAGAAGGCCGGCTTGAAGCCGCCGAACCCGCTCGCGGACGGCTTCGCGGCCGGGCGAGTCCGCGCGACCGTGCCCGCCCCGGCCGACTTCCTCCGATGCGATCCGCCGGCGCCGCCGCGCCGACCTGTGCCACTGGCCGGTGCGCTCCCGCCGTGCCGCGGCCCGGCGGGCGCGGCGCCAGCGCCGGCGAAGCGGCCTGGTGCCGCGCCGTGCTGGCCGGTCGCGGTGCCCGCGCCCGGGTGAACCCTGAGCGCGTCGGATAGGCCCCAGGCAGCGGCTCCAAGTATGGCCAGGCCGACGGCCAGCACGAGGAACCGGCGCCGCCAGTAGGTGGCCGCCGGGGCCGCCAGCACCCCCGCCGACTCCCCGGCACCCGCAAGCCCGGTCACGGCAGGACGCTGGCTCGCCCGAGCACTCAAGGCACCCGTTATCGCCGCCGTCGCGCCGGCCAGTGCGCCGCGCAGACCCCAAGCGTCTGACCGAAAGGCCCCCGGCCGATCTGCCGGGCGCCGATCTGCCGGGCGCCGGTCGGCCGGCCCACTCATGACCGTTCCCCGGCCCGCCTCCGCGCGTCCGGTCGCGGCTGCTCCCATTGCCCGCTCTCCCGAGTTGGCCCCCGGAAGTCGGGCACCCGGCGCGGCATGGCCGTAACGGAGCGTGTTATCCCCCATGCCGTTGAGTATGCAAGAGCCGCGGCCAACTGCCGGGCCGCCCCGCCGAGCCAGTGGAGGTGCATCATCGCAGGCAGGAGGCTTGCGGAGGGCTTGCGGAGGGCTTGCCCGGATTCCTGGCATGGCGCCGGCTGCCGACGGTCATGGCAGGATCGATCCCGTCATGACCACCAGACTCGAAGCTCCGCTCGTCGCCTGGTATCGGGCCAACGCGAGAGACCTCCCGTGGCGCCGGCCGGGGGCGGACGCGTGGTCCGTTCTCGTGAGCGAGTTCATGCTTCAGCAGACACCCGTATCTCGGGTGCTGCCCGCGTACGAGTCCTGGCTCCGGTGGCCGACCCCGCAGCATCTGGCGGCCGCGACGCCCGCCGACGCGGTCAGGCAGTGGGGCAGGCTCGGGTATCCGCGCCGTGCGCTGCGACTGCATGCCTGCGCCCAGGCAATCGCCTCGGTGCATGGCGGCGACGTGCCGGCCGCGCTCGGCGAACTGCGGGCGCTGCCCGGCGTGGGCGCCTATACCGCGGCCGCGGTAGCCAGCTTCGCGTTCGGCCAGCGTCACCCGGTACTCGACACGAATGTCCGCCGGGTACTCGCCAGGCTCGTCTCGGGCAACGAGCTCGCCGCCGGGTCTTCGGCCAGTGTCGCCGAGACCGCCCTGGCCGAGTCGCTCTTGCCACCCGCGGACGAGCGCAGGGCGGCAACCTGGTCCGTTGCGGTGATGGAGCTAGGCGCGCTGGTCTGCACGGCGAGAAGGCCCGCGTGCGAGCAATGCCCGGTAGCCGGCGATTGCTCGTGGCTGCTGCGCGGCAGCCCGCCGCACCCTGGGCACCGCGCGACTCAGCGCTATGAGGGCTCTGACCGTCAGTGCAGGGGCGTCCTGCTCGCCGCGCTCAGAAGTGCCTCAGGGCCGATACGGGCGACAGCGCTCGAGGGTTGCTGGCCGGATCCCGGCCAGCGCGCTCGCGTGCTCGCCGGGCTGCTTTCCGATGGCCTCGCGGAGGCGTCTGCGAACGGCATGATCGGGCTCCCCGGCGAGTCCGTACCGGCATGTCTTTAGCGGTGCCCCGCAAAGGGAACATTACGGACACGATCATGGCACCAGCCAGTAATAAGCCGGAATACCTGAGCGCGAGTCGGGGCCCCAGCACGGATGCTGGGGCCCCGATTGGCCCGTTGACCTGCTGTTAGGTGCCGGTGGCCGGGCCGAGCTCTGGCGCTTCCACGCCGACCCCTGACGCCTTGGCCAGCTCCACCGGAGGCGTATCAGGCACGACCTCGGGCTTGGGCACGCCCTTGAACGTGAACGTGGCCTCCTTGCCGGTCCCCTCGGTGTCTACCATGACGATCTGGCCGGCCTTGACCTCGCCGAACAGGATCTTCTCCGAGAGCTGGTCCTCGATCTCGCGCTGGATCGTCCGGCGCAGCGGCCTGGCGCCGAGCACGGGGTCGTAACCGCGCTTGGACAGCAGTTCCTTGGCCGTCTGGGTGAGCTCGATGCCCATGTCGCGGTCCCTGAGCCGGTCCTCCAGCTTGGCGATCATCAGGTCGACGATCTGGAAGATCTGGTCCGGGGTGAGCTGGTGGAACACGATGATGTCGTCGACGCGGTTCAGGAACTCGGGGCGGAAGTGCTGCTTGAGCTCGTCCTGCACCCGGTTGGTCATCCGCTCGTACGAGCCGGTCGACTCGGCAGCCGACGCGAAGCCGACCGAGTGGCCGCCCTTGGAGATGTCCTTGGTACCGAGGTTGGTGGTCATGATGATCACGGTGTTCTTGAAGTCCACCACCCGGCCCTGGGCGTCGGTCAGGCGGCCGTCCTCCAGGATCTGCAGCAGCGAGTTGAAGATGTCCTGGTGCGCCTTCTCGATCTCGTCGAACAGGACCACGGAGAACGGCCGGCGCCGGACCTTCTCGGTGAGCTGGCCGCCTTCCTCGTAGCCGACGTAGCCGGGCGGTGACCCGAACAGCCTGGAGACCGTGTGCTTCTCCATGTACTCGCTCATGTCGAGCTGGATCAGCGAGTCCTCGTCGCCGAACAGGAACGCGGCCAGCGTCCTGGACAGCTCGGTCTTGCCGACGCCGGACGGCCCGGCGAAGATGAATGACCCGCCTGGGCGCTTCGGGTCCTTCAGGCCGGCCCTGGTCCGCCTGATGGCCTGCGACAGCGCCTTGATCGCGTCGTTCTGGCCGATCACGCGCTTGTGCAGCTCGTCTTCCATCCGCAGCAGGCGCGCCGACTCGGCCTCGGTCAGCTTGAACACCGGGATGCCGGTCGCGGTGGCCAGGACCTCGGCGATGAGCTCCTCGTTCACCTCGGCGACGGCGTCCATGTCGCCCGCCTTCCATTCCTTCTCGCGGGCGTCCTTGCGCTCGATGAGCTGCTTCTCCTTGTCGCGGAGGGCGGCAGCCTTCTCGAAGTCCTGCGAGTCGATGGCCGACTCCTTGTCCCTGCGGACCTTGTCGATCTTCTCGTCGTACTCGCGCAGGTCGGGCGGCGCGGTCATCCTGCGGATGCGCATCCGCGAGCCGGCCTCGTCGATCAGGTCGATCGCCTTGTCAGGCAGGAACCTGTCGCTGATGTACCTGTCGGCCATCTGAGCCGCGGCCACGAGCGCGTCGTCGGTGATGGACACCCGGTGATGCGCCTCGTACCGGTCGCGCAGTCCCTTGAGGATCTCGATGGTGTGCGAGATCGTGGGCTCAGCCACCTGGATCGGCTGGAACCGGCGCTCGAGCGCGGCGTCCTTCTCCAGGTGCTTGCGGTACTCGTCGAGCGTGGTCGCGCCGATCGTCTGCAACTCGCCGCGGGCGAGCATCGGCTTGAGTATCGAGGCGGCGTCGATCGCGCCCTCGGCGGCTCCGGCCCCGACCAGCGTGTGGATCTCGTCGATGAACAAGATGATGTCGCCGCGGGTCCTGATCTCCTTGAGCACCTTCTTCAGCCGCTCTTCGAAGTCACCGCGGTAACGCGAGCCCGCTACGAGCGCGCCCAGGTCCAGCGTGTAAAGCTGCTTGTCCTTCAGCGTCTCGGGCACCTCGCCCTTGACGATGCGCTGTGCCAGGCCCTCCACGACGGCCGTCTTGCCGACACCGGGCTCGCCGACGAGGACAGGGTTGTTCTTGGTGCGTCGCGACAGCACCTGCATGACCCGCTCGACTTCCTTCTCCCGGCCGATCACCGGGTCGAGCTTGCCCTCGCGCGCGGCCGCGGTCAGGTTCCTGCCGAACTGGTCGAGCACCAGGGAGGTCGATGGCGCGCTCTCGGACGAGGTGCCAGCCGCCGCTGGCTCCTTGCCCTGGTAGCCGTGGAGCAACTGGATAACCTGCTGGCGGACCCGGTTCAGGTCAGCGCCCAGCCTGACCAGCACCTGCGCGGCCACGCCCTCGCCCTCGCGGATCAGCCCGAGCAGAATGTGCTCGGTGCCGATGTAGTTGTGCCCGAGCTGCAGCGCCTCGCGCAGCGACAGCTCAAGCACCTTCTTGGCCCGCGGAGTGAACGGGATGTGACCGGACGGAGCCTGCTGGCCCTGCCCGATGATCTCCTCGACCTGCTGGCGCAC
>DASPZH010000464.1:0-2815 GCA_035636335.1 Streptosporangiaceae bacterium | reverse complement strand
TCGTGCTGATCACCGGCTCGGTGATCACCGCCGGGGACGCCCGGCTGCTGCTGACCGGGCGCGGATGAGCAGGCTCAGCGCCATCGTCCTGGTACTCGAGGCGGTCGTGATCGCGCTGACGGCCGTGCCCGCGGTGAAGCTCGAGCGCGTCGCGCCGCTCGCCGCCGGGCTCGCTGCCGGCCTGGCCGTCCTGGCGGCGGTGCTGCTCGCCGCGCTGGCGCGGCGCAGGCTGGCGGTGACCCTGGTCGGCGGGAGCCTGCTCCAGGTCCTTGTTGTCGTCTCCGGCGCCGTGCTTCCCGTTATGTATATTCTCGGCGTAATTTTCGCATTGCTGTGGCTGACCGGAATCTGGCTTGGTCATCGGGTGGAAAGCTCGTCGTAACGCTATTGCAACTCCTGGCCACTCGTAATCTATTTATCCAGCCCGGTGCGGAACGGTGCGAGGTTGCCGGGTAGGCTCATTCCCTGCTGGGGTTTCAGGGGGTCGCCCTGGGCCAGCAATGCGGATCGCGGGTGCCTGCGCTGACCGGATGCGGGCAATTTGCGGTTATACAGAGCAGGCATATGCAGAGTGTTCATATGCCGGGCACATTATGCGGAGTACGTAGCACGCGAACTCGCTGGACCATGGGGAAGCAGATGAGCAACGCGCTGGCCTTTCTCGGCCGTGACATGGCCGTCGACCTGGGTACCGCGAACACCCTGGTGTACGTCAGGGGGCGCGGGATCGTTCTGAACGAACCCTCAGTAGTCGCGCTGAACACGAATACCGGCCACATAGTAGCGGTCGGCCTGGAAGCGAAGCGCATGATAGGCCGCACTCCGGGAAATATCATCGCGGTGCGGCCTCTGAAAGACGGGGTTATCGCCGACTTCGACGTGACCGAGCGCATGCTGCGCTATTTCATCCAGAAAGTTCACCGGCGGGCCGCCCTGGCGAAGCCGCGAATCGTCATAGCCGTGCCGAGCGGAATCACCGGCGTCGAGCAGAGCGCCGTCAAGGAGGCGGGCCATCAGGCGGGTGCCCGCCGGGTCTACATCATCGAGGAGCCGATGGCCGCCGCGATCGGGGCCAGCCTGCCCGTCAACGAGCCGACCGGGAACATGGTCGTCGACATCGGCGGCGGCACCACGGAGGTGGCCGTGATCTCGCTCGGCGGCATCGTGACCGCGCAGTCGATCAGGGTCGGCGGCGACGAGCTGGACCAGGCGATCATCAACTTCGGCAAGAAGGAGTACTCGCTGATGCTCGGCGAGCGTACCGCCGAGGAGATCAAGATGGCGCTCGGCTCGGCCTACCCCGCCGAAGATGAGCCGAGCGCCGAGATCCGCGGCAGGGACCTCGTGAGCGGTCTGCCGAAGACGGTAGTGATCTCCGCGGCCGAGGTGCGCAACGCGATCGCGGAGCCGCTGGCCGTGATCGTCGACGCCGTCCGCACGACGCTCGACAAGTGCCCGCCAGAGCTAGCGGGTGACGTGATGGACCGCGGCATCGCGCTGACCGGCGGCGGTGCCCTGCTGCGCGGCCTTGACCAGCGGCTGCGCGAGGACACCGGGATGCCGATCCACGTCGCCGACAACCCGCTCGACTCGGTTGCGCTCGGCACCGGCAAGTGCGTGGAGGACTTCGACACGCTGCGGCAGGTACTCGTCCCAGAGTCGCGCCGTTAAGGCGGGGCGTTGACGTGCGCGACACCCAACGCACCAGGCTGCTGCTCGGCGTCGCGATCGTGGCCGCGCTTGGCGTGATCGCCGTCGACTACCAGGACAACTCGTCCTCGGTGATCATGACCGCGCGAAGCATCACCGGCTCGGTGTTCGGCAGCGCCGCGCGGGCGGTGGCCGTGGTGACCCGGCCGGTCGGCGGGTTCTTCGGCGCGGGCGTGGCGGGCGCCGGCCGGGCCGGCCGGACCGCGGTGATGGAGCGGCAGCTCGTCAGGATGCGGGCCGAGCTGAGCGCCGCGAGGCTGAGCAAGACCGAGTACCGGCAGCTCGGCAGGCTGCTCCAGGTGTCGGGCCGGGGCGGCTACCGGGTGCTCGCCGCGTCGGTGATCGCGTTCGGCCAGGGATACCAGCAGACGGTCACGCTCGACGCCGGCAGCTCCGACGGGGTCAGGCCGCAGCAGACCGTGCTCGACGGCGACGGCCTGGTCGGGCGGGTGGTCTCGGTGAGCGCCGGGACCTGCACCGTCCTGCTGGCCAGCGACCCGAGTTCCGTGGTCGGGGTTCGGCTGGCACCCGGCGGCGACGTCGGCTGGGTGACCGGCCAGGGCCGCGGCAGCGTGGGGGCCGGGCTGCTCAAGCTTCAGGTGCTCGACGCCGCGGCGTTGCGGACCGGCGAGCAGCTTGTGACCGCCGCCTCGGTCCGCGACCGCCCATTCGTGCCCGGCGTGCCGGTCGGCACGGTCGTATCCGTGCGGAACAAGGCAGGCGGCCTGACCGGTCAGGCGCTGGTACGCCCGTTCGCCGGGTTCGGCGCGCTCGACGTCGTCGGCGTCGTGGTCGCGGCGCCGAAACGCGACCCCCGATTCTCCGTGCTCCCCCCGCCGCCGCCGCCCAGCCCGGCACCTTCCCCGACCGCGGCGGGACCGTCCGGCACGGCGCCGTCAAGCACCGTACCGTCAACCACGGGGCCCAGCCCGTCGCCCAGCGCCTCCGGCCGGACTCGGCCCGGGCAGGCCGCGGCCGGGCCGCAGTGGTCCAGGCGCAGGCGGGGCGGGCCGGCAACGAGATGAAACGCAAGGTCGCCGCGGTCAGCGCGCTGGCAGCTTTGCTGCTGGTCCAGCTCACCGTCGTCAACGGGGTCGCCCTGCCC
>DASPZH010000463.1:0-13619 GCA_035636335.1 Streptosporangiaceae bacterium | reverse complement strand
CCCGCTTGCTGCAGCGCGGCCGTGATCCCGTCCACCGTGCTGGAGTCCGCGCCCGGCGCGAGCACGAGGACGACGTGCTCGCCGTCGAGCAGGCCGCGGAGCAGGCCGACCTCGGCGGCCCGCGCGAACGCGTCGTCGGCGCCGATCTGCTGCTTGAGCTGAGCGTTGTGCAGGTACAGGCTCGTGTTGACCTTCTGCTCATGTGCCGACGCCTTATTCAGCCCGGTGAGCACAGTCCCCCGCAGGGCCGTGGAACCGATCACGAGGCCGATGGCCAGCGCGAGGAACACCGCGACGATCGAGACGAGGTGATAGCGGAAGTCGATCAAGGGAACAGTCCTGTCAGCCAGTGCCAGACGGCGCTCAGCTGCAATTCGGCAAACCGGGTAATGATCTGTCCGGCCGGCGAGTAGTACAACCCAGCGACGATCGTGACCGCCGCGGTGACCACCAGCAAGACCAGCCAGGAGGTCGAGATCCGGCTCTGGTACAGCCGGCTGACGCCCTTCGGCTCGACGATCTTGTCGCCGACCCGCATCCTGGTCAGGAACGCGCTGGCCATTCCCGCCCGGCCTTTGTCCAGGAACTCTACCAGGGTGGTCCGCATGCCGACCGCCACGATCAGCCTGGCCCCGAGCTCGTCGGCGAGCAGCAGCGCGACGTCCTCGCTGGTGCCGGTCGCCGGGCACAGGACCGAGTCGAGTTCGAGCGACCGCACCCGGTCCAGGCCCGGCGCCGAGCCGTCCGGGTAGGCGTGCACGACGATCTCGGCTCCGCAGGTCAGCGCCCGGTCGGTGACCGAGTCCATGTCCCCGAGTATCAGGTGCGGCCGGTAGCCCGCGTCGAGCAGCGCGTCGGCGGCACCGTCCACCGCCATCATGACCGGCTTGAACTCCCTGATGTAGGCGCGCAGCGCCTGCAGGTCCTCGCGGTGCCGGTAACCGCGCGCGATCACCAGCGCGTGCCTGCCTTCCAGCTTGGTTCGCAGCTCGGGCACCCGGATGCCGTCGATCAGTTCCTCGAAGTCACGGTTGATGTACTCGACCGTGTTAGCCATGAATGCCCGAATCTGGGCAGCCAGCTCCGCCTTGGCCCTGATCATGGCCGAGGCGACCGAGTCGCTGGTCTGCACCGTGCCCTTGGCCGCGACGGCGTCGCCCAGGTAGAGGGTGTCGCCGTCGAGGCGGACCAGGTGACCCTCGCTGACCTTCTCGAACACGTCGGGGCCGACGTCGTCGATCAGCGGGACCCCGGCCTCGACGAGTAGCTGCGGCCCGAGGTTCGGATACCGCCCCGTCATGCTCGGCGCCACGTTCACGACGGCGGCGACCTGCTGGTTCAGCAGCGACTCCGCGCTCACCCGGTCCAGGTCGGCGTGGTCGATGATGGCGATGTCACCGGGCTTGAGCCGCCTGGTCAGGTCCTTGGTCTTGCGGTCAAGGCGAGCGGGCGCCACCAGGCCGGACAGGTCGGTCGACCCGTTCCCGCGCCTGCCGGGCAGCCTCCGCGAGTAAACCCTCATTGTGTTACCAAGTGTGCCAGATCGGCTACGACCCGATGTCATCGCAGCATCAGCCGCCACCCGCGGTCACTGGGCTCACCGCGGCCCGGCCGACTGTGCTTGGTCGGACTGTGCTTGGTCGGACTGTGCTTGGTCGGACTGGGCCCGCTCGGCCGCCGCCGCCGCGAGCAGTTCGCCCGCGTGGGCCCGGCCGAACTCGGAGTCCTCGAGCCCGGCCAGCATCCTGGACAGCTCCCTGACCCGGCCCGAGTCGTCCAGCCTCGCGACGCCGCTGGAGACGACCAGCCCGTCCTCCGCCTTCTCCACCACTAGGTGCGTGTCCGCGAAGGCCGCGACCTGCGGCAGGTGGGTGACCACGATGACCTGGGCAAGCCTGGCGAGCCTGGCCAGCCGGCGGCCGATCTCGACGGCGGCCTTGCCGCCCACGCCGGCGTCCACCTCGTCGAAGACGAACGTCGGCACCGGGTCGGCCCCCGCGAACACCACCTCGATCGCGAGCATGACGCGGGACAGCTCACCGCCCGAGGCCCCCTTGTGCAGCGGCAGGGCGGGGGCTCCCGGGTGGGCGGCCAGCCGGATCTCCACGTCGTCGCCGCCGTGCGGGCCGTACTCGCGCAGCGGGCTGACGACGACCGACAGCCTGGCGTGCGGCATGGCAAGCGCGGTCAGCTCGGCGGTCACCGCGGCGTCGAACCGGGCCGCCGCCTCCTGCCGCATCGTGGTCAGCGTGCCGCCGAGGTCCCTGACCGCGGCGGCCAGGTCGGCCTCCCGCGCCTGCAGGCCGGCGATCCGGTCGTCGTCGCTGTCCAGCTCGGCCAGCCGCACGGCCGCGCCCTTGGCCCAGGCGAGCACGGCGGACAGGTCGGGTGCCGCCGGGAGGGGTGCGGCGTCGTCCTGGCCGGACCCCGCGCCGCCGTCCGCGCCGGCTGCCGGGGCGGCGCTCGCAGCGGCCTCGCCGTCGCCTGGCCCGGCGGGTTCGGCGCGGGTGAGCAGCCGGCCGGCCGCATCGGTTCCGCTGGTCCCGTTGAGGCTGGAAGGGTCGTTATCGCCCGCGGCGTCGGCGCGCGGGACCGGGGCCGACCCGTAGGTGCGGATCAGCCTGGTCAGCTCGGCCCGCCGGTCCTGGACGGCGGCCAGCCGGACCGGGTCGGACTCGACCGAGCCCGCGTACGACGCCAGCTCCGCAGCGATGTCGGAGACCAGGTAGGACGCCTCGCTCAGCCGGTCGGCCAGCTCGCCGAGCGTCTGGTCATGCGGCGCGGCGGCCTCAAGCGCCTGCCTGGCCGAGCCGAGCAGCGTCAGTGCGTCGGCGGCCTCGTAGGACGCGGCCGACGGGTCGCCGATCACCGCCTCGTGCGCGGTCGTCGCCGCGCTGTGCAGGGTGTCGGCGTTCGACAGTCTTTCCGCCTCCGCGTGCAGCTCGATGTCCTCGCCGTCCGCGGGCTCGAGCCGCTCGATCTCGGCCAGCCCGTGCCGCAGGTCATCGGCCTCCGCGGCTCGCTCGCGCGCGAGCGAGGTCAGTTCGGCGAGCTCCTCGGCGACCTTGAGGTGCTGCTGGTAGGCCCGCTGGTAGTCGCCGAGTACGCGGCCGAGGTCGGGACCGGCGAACCGGTCGAGCGCCTGGCGCTGCCTGCCCGCCTTCAGCAGCTTCTGCTGGTCCGCCTGGCCGTGCACGGCGACCAGGTCGTCGGCCAGGTAGGTGAGCAGCGACACCGGCACCGAGCGGCCGCCCGCGAAGGCGCGCGACCGCCCCTCCGCGGAGACCGACCTGGTCAGCACCAGTGTCGCGTCGTCGTCCAGGTCGCCGCCCGCGTTGCTGACCTGCCTGGCCACCTCGCCGTCCGGGTCGGTACGCAGCCGTCCCTCGACGGTCGCCCGCTCGGCACCCGGCCTGATCCGGCTGGGATCGGCCCGGCCGCCGAAGAGCAGGCCGAGCCCGGAGACGACCATCGTCTTGCCGGCCCCGGTCTCCCCGGTGACCACGTTGAAGCCCGGGGACAGCTCGAGTACCGCCTCGTCGATGACGCCGAGGCCGCTGATTCTGACTTCCTCAAGCATCGCCAGCCGGCTCCTCGTCTCCCAACCGCGCGGCAGCGTCCTGCCGCGCCTCGGCCCGACCGCGCCAGCCCGCGACCGGGAGGCCGAACTTCGCGACCAGCCGGTCGGTGAAGGACGCCCCGATGTCCGCGCCCGGCCCGCCCGGCCCGCCGGGCCCGCCGAGGCCAGTGCCGACACGGCCCGTGCCGCCGCGCAGCCTGGCCAGGAGAACCGGCTGGGCGCCGCGCCGGACCTCGACCCGCGCGCCGGGCGGCAGGTCGACCGTGCGGCGGCCGTCGCACCACAGCACCGCGCCCGACGTTCCGCCCTGACCTCCCGTCACGCCGATGACCTCTGCCGCCAGGACCGATTCCGGTGATACCACCATAGGGCCTGCGAAAAGGGCGTGGGCGCTAATCGGGACCAGCAGCAGCGCCTCGACATCGGGCCAGACCACCGGCCCGCCGGCGGAGAACGCGTAGGCGGTCGACCCGGTCGGCGTCGCGAACACCATGCCGTCGCAGCCCCACCGGGACAGCGGCCGGCCGTCGACCTCGGTCACCAGGTCGAGCATCCGCTCCCTGGCCGCCTTCTCGACCGTTGCCTCGTTCAGGGCCCAGGTCGTCGCCGCGACCGAGCCGTTCTGCCGGACGGTGACGTCAATGGTCATCCGCGGCTCCACCCGGTACTGGCCGGCCAGCAGCCGGTCGACGGCGTCGGACAGGACCTCCGGCTCGGTCTCGGCGAGGAACCCGACGTGGCCGAGATTGACCCCGAGCAGCGGAGTCCCGGCCGGATGGGCGAGTTCGGTGGCACGCAGCAGAGTGCCGTCACCGCCGATGACCAGCACCATCTCCGCGCCCTCGGCCGCCTGCGGCGAGGCGGGCAGCACCGTTGCCTCGGGGTAGGCGAGGTCGTCGGCCTCTGACTTCAGCACCCGCACCGTCACTCCGGCGGCGCCGAGCCGCGCTGCCACTCTCCGCGCGGTCTGCACGCCTTCTGGCCGGCCCGTGTGCACGACGAGCAGCATGCTCCGGCCGGTGTTCTCACCCGGCCCGCCGGAGTTCACTGCGGCCCCTCGGCGATCGCGGCGCGCAGGTCGGCGTCGTCCAGCGGCGGCGCGTCGCGGCGGAGCCACAGGAAGTACTCCACGTTGCCCGCCGGGCCGGGCAGCGGGCTCGCGGTCACGCCGCGGACGCCGAGCCCGATGCCGAGCGCGGCCCGCGCCACGGCGGCGACCGCTTCGGCACGCAACCGCGGATCCCGCACCACTCCCCCGGCGCCGACCTTGCCCCTGCCGACCTCGAACTGCGGCTTTACCAGGAACACGAGGTCGGCATCCGGCGCGGCGCAGCCGGCCAGCGCGGGCAGCACCTGGCCGAGCGAGATGAACGACAGGTCCGCGGTGACCAGGTCGGGCGGCGGCGCGACCTGGCCGGGCTGGAGGTTGCGCACGTTGACCCGGTCGAGGACGGTGACCCGGGGGTCGACCCGCAGGCTCCAGGCGAGCTGGCCGTAGCCGACGTCCACGGCGACCACGTGCGCGGCGCCCGCGCGCAGCAGCACGTCGGTGAAGCCCCCGGTCGAGGCGCCGGCGTCCAGGCAGCGCCGGCCCGCCACCCGCAGGCCGTCGAACGCGGCGAGCGCGCCGGCCAGCTTGCGGCCGCCGCGGGACACGTACTCCCGGCCGCCGCTGTCCTGGTGGAGGGTGATTGCCGCGTCCGCGCCGACCTGGGTGGCGGCTTTGGTCGCGGGCGCGCCCGCGACCAGGACCCGGCCGGCGGCGATGAGGTCGGCCGCCTGCACCCGCGACCTGGCCAGGCCGCGGCGCACCAGTTCCGCGTCCAGCCGTGCCCTCTTCGCCATCTGCCGGCGTCCTCGTGTCGTCGTCTGGTCGTGCGGGCAGCGGCTGCTGTTCCGGGTGTCGGCCGCTGTCGTCACGTGACTAGCGCGCGGCCTGATCGGCCTGTCCGGCCTGATCGGCGTGTCCGGCCTGATCGGCCTGTCCGGCTTGGTCGGCCTGTCCGGCGCGCGAGTGCAGCTCGCCGAGCACCTCGACGAGCTGGCCGTGGATCCGCTCGTAGAGCTGCGGGTGCTCGGACACGGGCAGCTCGCCGATCTCGCCGAGGCGCCCGATGGCGGCGTCCACCCGCGGCTCGCCGGTGGCGGGCAGCGGGACGGCCGGCGAGGCGGGCAGCGGGACGGCCGGCGAGGCGGGCTCGGTGTCGTGCTCCATCGTGCTACCAGCTCCTCATGCCAGGCTGGCCGCCCGGGCCCGGGCCGACCGCATGACCTGGTCGGTTACGTCCCGCGTGGCGTCGTGTTCTGCGTCCTACCAGGAACGCTACCGTCATGCGGGTCACGCTGACGCCATTGGAGGCGGTTGCGCGCCCCCGGTGTCTGACTTCGGACCGACCGACAGAGAATGACCTTGAAAGCGGGGTGACGATGGCGACTGCGGAAGAGTGCCGCACGGCCCTGGAGAGCCTCATGGGCCGCGTGTCGGACATGGATCCAACGGTCCGCCAGGCGAAGCTGATCAACAGGACGCTGAGCTGCCATGTCTCTGACCTGGGTGTGACCTATGTGACCCGGCTCGGCCCGCACGGCGCGGATCCGATCAAGGAAGTGCACGACGGGTTCCCAGGCGCGCAGATACGCTTCACGGCCAAGAGCGCCGATGTGCTGGCGATCGCCAATGATCCGGGCAGCTTCGCCCGGGCCTGGTTGTCGGGCCGGCTCAAGGTCGAGGGCAACTTCTTCGACCTGCTCCACCTCAGGCGCCTCCTCTAACTCACCCCCACGCGTTGACCATGATCGTGGATGTCTTTCGGCGTATCGCGCTGAAAGACATCCACGATCATGGCGACGCAGCCGCGCGGCTCAGCGACGAGCCGGGGCGCACCGGTAGCGTGGCGTTGTGACCGGGTTGTTCGGGCTACCCCGTACCGAGATCGCATCGGGGGCGGTCCACGTGCCCGGCTGGCTGACGCCCGGGGACCAACAGCGCCTGGTGGCGGCGTGCCGCGAGTGGGCCACGCCGCCGGCCGGGATGCGGCACACGCCGATGCCGACGGGCGGCCGGATGTCCGTCCAGACCGTCTGCCTGGGCTGGCACTGGCTGCCCTACCGGTACTCGCGGACCGCCGACGACGTCGACGGCGCGCCGGTCAAGCCGTTCCCGGGCTGGGTCGCCGACCTCGGCCGCCGGGCACTCGCCGACGCGTACGCCGACCCCGCCCAGCCGGCGTGCTACCGGCCCGACGTGGCGCTGATCAACTTCTACGACGAGCAGGCCAGGATGGGCATGCACGCCGACAAGGACGAGCGCTCCGCGGCACCCGTTGTCTCGCTGAGCCTCGGGTCTGCGTGCGTGTTCCGATTCGGCAACGCCCAGACCCGCGGCAGGCCCTGGCGCGACATCACGCTGGAGTCCGGCGACCTGTTCGTGTTCGGCGGCGAGGCGCGACTCGCCTACCACGGCGTCACCAAGACCATCCCGGGCACCGAGCGGCCCCAGATCGGGCTGCCGTCCGGCCGGCTCAACATCACGCTGCGCGAGTCGGGGCTGACCTGATGCCCGAGGGAGACGTGGTCTGGCGAGTGTCCCGTCAGCTCGACGAGGCGCTCGCCGGGCAAGCGCTGACCCGCAGCGACTTCCGGGTCCCGCGGTTCGCCACGACCGACCTGTCAGGCCGCGTCGTGCGCGAGGCGCTCTCTCGCGGCAAGCACCTGCTGATCCGGGTGGACGGCGGCGTCACCGTCCACACCCATCTGCGGATGGACGGTTCGTGGCGGATCTGGCCCGCCGGCCGGCCCGCCCCGCGCGATCACCGGGTGCGCCTCGTGCTCGAGAACGCCCGCTGGCAGGCGGTCGGCTACCTGCTCGGCGTCGTCGAGGTGGTGCCCACGGCGCGCGAGGACCGCGTGGTCGGCCACCTCGGCCCCGATCTGCTCGGGCCGGACTGGGACGCGGGCGAGGCGGTGCGCAGGCTGTCCGCCGCGCCGGACCGACCGATCGGCGAGGCCCTGCTCGACCAGGCCAACCTGGCCGGCATCGGCAACCTCTACAAGTCCGAGGTCCTGTTCCTGCGCGGCATCAGCCCGTGGCAGCCGGCCGGCGGCGCCGGCGACCTCGAGCCGGTTGTCGAACTGGCCAGGCGCCTGCTCGAGGCCAACAAGGACCGTGTCGGCCAGGTGACCACGGGCAACCCGGCGCGCGGCGAGCAGACCTGGGTGTACGGCCGGTCCGGCCGGCCCTGCCGCCGGTGCGGCACCGCGGTCCTGGCCGACGGCCGAGCCGGACGCGGCGCGCCGGCGGCGCAGCGCGTGACGTTCTGGTGCCCGGCGTGCCAGCCGGGCGAGGCCCGCTGATGGCGGCCGGCGGACCCGGCCCGCCAACCGGGCGGCAGGCCGGGCGGCCAGTCGGCCGGCCAACCGGGCGGCAGCCCGCGGCAGGCGCGCCGTTCGTCCTGGCCAGCTCCCGGCTCCGGCCGGTGCCGCTGGTTCCCGAGATCAGCCTGCACCTGGCCGACGACCCGTTCGGCCTCTGGGAGGCGACGGAGCGGGAACTCGGCCGGGCAGATCGGCCGCCACCGTTCTGGGCGTTCGCCTGGCCAGGCGGCCAGGCACTGGCGCGCTACATCCTCGACCATCCCGGCACCGTCGCCGGGCGCACCGTCCTTGACCTGGGGTCGGGGTCGGGCCTGGCGGCGATCGCCGCGACGCTGGCCGGCTCGTCGGCCGTGCTGGCCAGCGAACTCGACCCGCTGGCGGCGGCGGCGATCGCGCTCAACGCCGACGCGAACGACGCCCGGGTCGTGGTGACCGGCGACGTGCTGGACGGCGACGGCGAGCAGGCGGACGTCGTACTCGCCGCCGACATCTGGTACGAGCGGAAGCTGGCTGAGCGGGCCGCCGGCCTGCTTGAACGCGCCTGCGCCCGGGGCGCTGACGTGCTCGTCGGCGACATCGGCCGGGCCTTCCTGCCGCGGCCGCTGCTGCGTGAGCTGGCCGGATATGACGTCCCGGTCGTCGCCGAGCTCGAGGACGCCGCCGTGAAGCGGGTCTCGATCCTCACCCTGCGCTGACCGGGCCGGCCTTACGCGTCGCGCCGCAGGAACACGACCAAGCCGCCCACGAGCGCGGCGGCCGCGTACGCGCCGAACACGGCGAACCCGATCCACGGCGAGAACGGATGCAGGCCGTTGGCCTGGTTCTCCCAGATCGCCGAGCCCGCGTTGAACGGGATCCACTTGTCAATGTCGGCCTGCCCGAACCAGCCGCTCGGCGGCCCCGGCAGGAACTGGCTGAGGATCCACAGCACGAACATCAGGCCGATGCCCGCCGCGATGGCGCCTGCCGTGTGCCTGAGCATCGCGCCGATGCCGAACGAGAGCAGCCCGCACGCGGCCAGGAACAGCCCGCCGCCGACGACCGTGCGCAGCACGTCGGGCTGCCCGAGGGTGGTGCTGACGTGCTGGCTGGACAGGATGGCCTGTCCAGCGAAGAACGCGAGGAAGCTGGTGACCAGGCCGGTGACCAAAGCGACCAGGCCGAAGACCACGCCCTTGGCCGCGAACACCGTGCCCCGGCGCGGCATCACGGTCAGCGACGTCCTGATCATCCCGGTCGAGTACTCCGAGGTGATCGCCAGCGCGCCGAGCACGATGATGATGAGCTGGCCGATGAGCAGGCCGAACAGGCTGATGCTCGCGGCCTGCGACCTGATCTCGTTCGCGATGTGCGCGGCGAACCCCGGCGGCACCTGGCCGCCGCTGAACCTCCTGCCGCCCTCGATCCTGAGCAGCCGTTCCGTCTGGCCCCAGCTAAACAGCGCGCCGATTCCGACGCACGCCAGCACGAGGGCGAGGAGCGTCCAGTAGGTGGAGCGCACCGAGCGGATCTTGGTGAACTCCGAGCGCACCGTGCCCGCGAACCCGGCCCGGCCGGCCGGCTGGCGTCCGAGCGTGCCGCCGACCAGCGCCTCATGGCTCACTGCCGTCGCCATCTCAGCCCACCTCTCCCGCGTGCACGGACTGCGGTGCCGCCGCGGCCACGGCCGGGATGCCCGCGTGGAACTCCACGCTCGACGCGGTCAGCTCCATGAACGCCTGCTCCAGCGAGGCGTGCGCGGGCGCCAGCTCGTGCAGCCTGATCCTGTTCTCATACGCCAGGTCTCCGACCTGCGCCGCGGTGAGGCCAAGCAGCACGAGCGTCCCGCCGGCGTCGTCGCGCACCGTCGCGCCCGCGGCCGAGGCGAGCGTGATGAGCTCGTCGCGCTGCGGGGTCCTGACCCTGACCGACTGCTGGGAGTTGGCCGCGATGAACTCCGCCGTGGTGCAGTCCGAGATCAGCCTGCCCCGGCCGATCACGATCAGGTGATCGGCCGTGTTCTCCATCTCCGACATCAGGTGGCTCGAGACGAACACCGTCCGCCCCTCGGCGGCGAGCGCCTTCATCAGGTTCCTGATCCACAGGATCCCCTCCGGGTCGAGCCCGTTGACCGGCTCGTCGAACATGAGGATCTGCGGGTCGCCGAGCAGCGCGGCGGCGATGCCGAGCCGCTGCCCCATGCCGAGCGAGAAACCATTGGACCGCTTGCGCGCGACCTCGCTCAGGCCGACCAGCTCAAGTACCTCACCGATCCGGCGACTGGGCAGGTTGTTGGTCTGGGCGACGCAGAGCAGGTGGTTGTGCGCGCTCCGGCCGCCGTGCATCGCCTTGGCGTCGAGCAGCGCCCCGACCTCGCGCATCGGCCAGGCAAGCCGGCTGAACAGCTTGCCATTCACGGTCACGGTCCCGCTCGTCGGCCGGTCGAGCCCGAGGATCAGCCGCATCGTGGTGGTCTTGCCTGCGCCGTTCGGGCCGAGGAACCCGGTGATCCGGCCAGGTTCGACGGTGAACGACAAGTTATCGACGGCGAGCGTGTCGCCGTATCGCTTGGTGAGGCCCTGTGCCTCGATCATGGGAAGATCCCTTCCTGCCGGCCAGGACGCGATGCCCTGCCCGCCTGTGCAGCGAGGCCGGCCGCGCCGGACTGGCGCCGCTGGCCCTGCGGGGTTCAGTCTGCCTTCGGCCCGCCCCTGACCGCGTCGCCCTCAGGTCTGATTCTTCCGTCCGACCTGAGGGCGACGCGGCCAGCGCCCGGGACCGTCAGCCGGGCTCACCCAGTGTCTCGGGCTCACCCAGTGTCTTCAGGGCCGGTCCGGCCATGTCGGCGGTGACCGGCCCGGCCGACCACGCGGCGGCGCACAGCGCGCGCAGCCCGTCGATCCACGCGCCGTCCCCGCTGAGCTCGAGCGGCCCGGATCCGGCCGGCCTCCGCGCGTGCCACCTGCCGCAGCGGAACGCCCGCGCGGGCGCGCCGCGGCCCGCTCCTCGGCCCGCTCCGGCCCGGGGTCCGACCGCCGGCTGCGGGTCGAGCAGCCCGCGCAGGTCGGCGGCCAGGTACGTCGGCCGCCGGCCCGCGGGCGCCAGCACGACGTCTTCGGCGCGGCTGACCCCGGTCAGAACGAGCAGGCTGTCGGCGCCGCCGCGGACCGCGCCCTCGATGTCGGTATCGAGCCGGTCCCCGACCACCAGCGGGTGCTTCGCCCCGGTCCGCGCCACCGCCTCGGCGTGCAACGGAGTCTGCGGCTTGCCCGCCACCACGGGCTGCTTCCCGGTCGCGGTGATGACCACCTGGAGCAGCGCCCCGTTGCCCGGCTGCGGCCCGCGGGGTGTCGGCAGCGTCGAGTCGGAGTTCGTGGCCACGAAGAAAGCGCCGTCCCGCACCGCGACCCCGGCCTCGGCGAGCAGCCCGTAGTTCATGTCGGGCGCGTATCCCTGTACGACCGCGACCGGCCGGTCGGCGGCCACCGACACCGGCCGCAGCCCGCGCTCGCGCAACGCGAGCCTGAGCGCGACCGCCCCGGCGACGAGCACGGCCGACCCGGCCGGAAACCGGTTCGCGATCAGCGTCGCGGCCGCCTGCGCGGAGGTCACCACGTCGGCGGCACCGGTCGCGATTCCGAGCCTGGTCAGGTGCTCGGCGATCGCCGAAGGCGACCGGGACGCGTTGTTGGTCACGAACGCGAGCCGCAGGCCGGCCGTGCGGGCCGCGGCCAGCGCGGCGACCGCGCCGCGGATCGCCTGCGGGCCGCTGTAGACCACGCCGTCGAGATCGAGCAGCGCGACGTCGTACTCGGCGGCCGGCGCGCGCGGGCCTGGCACCAGCCGGGCCGTGCGCCGCGCGCCAGCGTCGGCCCCGGCCTGCCGGTGCATGTCGTCGGTCATGGGTCCTATTCTTGGCCCTCAACGAGGCTCCTGGCGCGCAGTGTGGCCCGGACGCTGCGCAGCGCATCGGTGTAGTGCCGCAGATCCGGGCGCATCGCCGCGGCCAGCGCCAGGTGCTCGGCCGCCGCGTCGTGATCTCCGGTCCTGGCCAGGGCCAGGCCCAGGCCGAACTGGGCATAGTCGTCGCTCGGGCTAGCATCCACGATCCGGCGGAAACTCCCCGCCGCCGCCTCGTAGCGCCTGGTGTCGAACTGGGCCCGGCCAAGTGCCTCGAGGATGCTGCGCGACTCGGGTTCGGCCGCGGCGGCCCGCTCGAGCAACTGGGCCGCGGCTGCCGCGCTGCCCCGCCCGAGCAGGTCCAGGCCGCGCCGGTAGAGGGCGTAGATGTCTTCTTGACCTGGTCTCGGCCCGTCGGCCGAGCCGGGCTTTTCGCCGGAACGGGAATCCTTGCCGCCTGAAGATCCTTCTGACATATGTGCAGATCCCTCCGTCTTCTTCGGCGCCAGCCTCTCCGGCGCCAGCAGATCAGCTTCCAGCCGGACTGGAGCTGGCACCGTTTCGCGGCGTCCGTTACGCGCAGGACCGGGTGAGCGGGCTCGCCGAGGTCACCTCTCCACCGTACGACGTCATCTTCGAAGATAAAGAGGACCAGTTGATGGCGGCGGATCCGCACAATGTGGTCCGCCTGATCCTGCCCAGGCCGGCGCCCGGCCGGCCGGGCGAGGAGTACCACGACGCCGCGGAGTCGCTGAGGCGGTGGCAGGACGAGCACATCCTGGTCACCGACCGGGCCCCGGTGCTGTACGTCTACGAGCAGGCCTCGCACGCCGGCGACGGCATTGGCTGGGTGCAGCGCGGCCTGATCGGGGCGATCAGGCTGGTCCCGCCCGAGGCCGGCATCGTGCTGCCGCACGAGGACGTATCCCCGGGGCCGGTTGCCGGGCGGCTCGCGCTGATGGAGGCCACCCAGGCCAACCTGGAGCCGATCTTCCTGCTCTACGACGGCCACGGCCCGGCCGGCCACGCCGACGGCGACACAGGCGCGGGCGGCGAGCGCGGTGCCACAGCGAGGATCGTTGCCGAGACGGCCACGCGCGAGCCGTTGATCGATACCCGGACGCCGGACACGCTGCGACACCGGCTCTGGGCGGTCACCGGCCCGGCCGACCTTGCGGCGATCGCCGCCGACCTCGCGCCGCGGCAGGCGCTGATCGCCGACGGGCATCATCGGTACGCGGCGTACCGGCAGTTGCAGGCGCGCCGGCACCGGGGCGGATCCGGGCCGGGGCCGTGGGACTACGGGCTCGCGCTGCTGGTCGACTCGGCGAGCTACCCGCCGCGGATCGGCGCGATACACCGGGTGATCCCCAACCTGGACGTGCAGCACGCCGTGAAGCTCGCCGCACCCGCCTTCACCGTCCGGCGGGTGCCGGGCCGGCGCGACGAGCTTCCCGCCGCGCTCAGCGCGCTGGCCGAGGCCAGCGGCGACGGTCCCGCGTTCGTGCTGGCCGGCGACGAGTCGGCGTACCTGATCAGCCATCCCGACCCGGACCAGGCACAGTCGGCGATGCCGGCAGGCCGGTCGGCGGCCTGGCGCGCGCTGCCCGCCGCGATCCTTCAGGAACTGCTGATCACCACGCTCTGGAAGCTGACCGACGACGAGGACTCGGTGCGGATCGTGCACCACGACGCCGAGGCCGCGCTGCGTTCCGCGCGGGCCGCGGGCGGAACGGCCGTGCTGTGCAGCCCGATGTCGCCGACCGAGGTGTACGCGGTCGCCGCG
>DASPZH010000462.1:0-10509 GCA_035636335.1 Streptosporangiaceae bacterium | reverse complement strand
TGGGCCGAGTCCGGGCGCATGCGGCGGTACGCGTGGGCCGAGAACCTCGGATACCGGCAGGTACTCCAGTACTGGCGGATCGGCGGGCTCTGGCAGCTCGTGCGCAAGTCCGGCTGGGGAACGATGGAGCGCACCGGCATGACCCGCTGAGGCTTCCGGTAGTGCGGGTTCGTGCCGCTCAACCCGCCTGCCGCCCGCGCCCGCGGTGCGCAGCGGCCGACCTGCGCCGGGTCCGGCGCGGAACCCGCCCGCTGGTACGCCACGCCCGGGCGAGCGCTGCCCAGAACAACGCTGCCACATCGATGTTCGCCGGCGAGCGCTGCCCAGAACAACGCTGCCACATCGATGTTCGCCGGCGAACAGCGTTGCCACATCGAAGTTCGCCGGCGAGCGCTGCCCAGAACAGCGTTGCCACATCGAAGTTCGCCGGCGAGCGCTGCCCAGAACAACGTTGCCACATCGATGTTCCGGGGACGGCCGGGCCGGCGCCCTGCGGCGCGCCTTGGCGGGACCGGCCCTGCTGGGTCGCGCCAGCGCGCCGTCCGTCCCGGCGGGCCGCCTGTATGGCCGCCGGGAACGGGCTGGGGCGGGACGGCGGTGGGGCACGCGGCGAGGCGTGCCCGGCATCCGTGGCCCGGTTCGGCGGGTCCGGGCTCGGCGCTTGCGGCGCTCAGTCCAGGGCCGACATCACGTGCTTGATGCGGGTGTAGTCCTCGAAGCCGTACATCGACAGGTCCTTGCCGTAGCCGGAGTGCTTGAAGCCGCCGTGCGGCGTCTCGGCGACCAGCGGGATGTGCGTGTTGATCCAAACGCAGCCGAAGTCCAGCCGCCGCGCCATCCGCATCGCGCGCCCGTGGTCCTTCGTCCAGACCGACGAGGCCAGCCCGTACTCGGTCCCGTTCGCCCAGGCGACCGCCTCGTCCTCGTCGGTGAACCGCTGCACGGTGATGACCGGGCCGAACACCTCGTTCTGGATGATCTCGTCGTCCTGGCGCAGGCCGCTGACCACGCTCGCCTCGTAGAAGTAGCCGCGCGACCCGGCCTGGTGGCCGCCGGCCAGCACCCGCGCGTGGTCGGGCAGCCGGGCGACGAACCCGGAGACCCGCTCGAGCTGGTTGGCGTTGTTCAGCGGCCCGAACGCGGCGTCCTCGACGTCCGGGCCGCCGGTGACCTGGCTCTTGGCCTGCTCGACCAGCGCGTCGACGAACTCGTCGTGCACGCCGGGCCCGGCCAGCACCCGCGTCGCCGCCGTGCAGTCCTGGCCCGCGTTGAAGTAGCCGGCGGCCGCGATCGCCTCGGCGGCGCTGGCCACGTCGGCGTCGTCGAAGATCACGACCGGGGCCTTGCCGCCGAGCTCGAGGTGCACCCGCTTCAGCCCGGCCGCCGCGGCGGCGGCGACCTCCTTGCCCGCCCGGACGCTTCCGGTGATCGACACCATCTGCGGGACCGGGTGCGAGACCAGTGCGCGCCCGGTGTCCCGGTCACCGCAGATCACGTTGAACGCGCCGGCCGGCAGGAACTCGCTCATCAGCTCGGCGAGCAGCAAGGTGGACACCGGCGTGGTGTCCGATGGCTTGAGCACCATCGTGTTGCCGGCCGCCAGGGCGGGCGCCCACTTCCACACCGACATCATCATCGGGTAGTTCCACGGCGTGACGGCCGCGCAGACGCCGACCGGCTCGCGCCTGATGAACGAGGTGAACCCGCTCAGGTACTCGCCGGCCGACCGGCCCTCCAGCATCCTGGCCGCCCCGGCGAAGAACCTGATCTGGTCCACCATCGGCGGTATCTCCTCCGCCAGCGTCAGCGCGACCGGCTTGCCGGTGTTCTTCGACTCGGCCGCGACGAACTCGCTGGCCCTGGCCTCCAGGGCATCGGCGATCTTGAGCAGGGCAAGGCTGCGCTCGGCCGGGGTCGCGTCGCGCCAGCCACCGGACGCGTCAGCGGCCGATGCGAACGCGGCGTCGACCTCGGCCGCGCCGGAGACCGGCGCGGTGGCGTACACCTCTCCGGTGCTCGGGTCGATGATGTCCGCGCGCTTGTCGAACGACGTATCGGTCCACTGCCCGCCCACGAAGTTACGGAGTTCGTCAGCCACGGGGGCCTCCTTTGCCTTGGTGATCAGTTGCCCGGGAGATTTAGTTGAAAGCGAAATCAGCGTTAACTGGCCGTGGGCGTCCGCTCCTCGCACGCCCACGGCGAGCCGTAGTCGGTGAGCAGGTCGAGGAACGGGCCGGCCGGCAGCGCCTCCGGCCCGAGCACGCCGGCCCCCGACCAGGCGCCGGAGTCGATCAGCTCGAGCGCCACGACCGGGTTGACGGCGGTCTGCCAGACCACCGCCTGCGATCCGTACTCGGCCATCGACCAGGCGTTGTCGACGACGTGGTACAGGTAGACCTCGCGCGGCGCGCCGTTCTTGCCGGTTCCGGTCACCCAGGTTCCGGCGCAGGTCAGGCCGGTCATCTTGGTGCCGAGCTCGGCCGGGTCCGGCAGGCAGGCGGCGACCACGTCGCGGGGAGAGACCCGGCTGCCGCCCACGCTGACCGGATCGGTCGCGTCCAGGCCCAGCTTGTGCAGCGTCTTCAGGACGCCGATGAACTCCTCGCCGAGGCCGTACTTGAACGTGACCCGCCTGGCCTTGACCCAGCGCGGGATCAGCAGCACCTCCTCGTGCTCGACGTTCACGCACTCCACCGCCCCGATCCCGGCCGGGAAGGTGAAGACTTCCGGCTCGCTGAACGGCGGTGTGGTGAACCAGCCGCGGTCGGCCTCCCAGACCACGGGCGGGTTCAGGCACTCCTCGATCGTGGTCCAGATCGAGAACGTGGGCGCGAAGTCGTAGCCCTGCACGGTCAGGTTCGCCCCGTCGCGCACGCCGATCTCGCCGATCTCTCCGAACAGCTCGTCGGCCGCGTGCCGCGCGAATATGTCGGACAGGCCGGGCTCCACGCCGATGCCGACCAGCGCGAGCTTGCCGCTGGATTCCCACTGGCCCGCCATCGCGAACTGGTCGTCGCCGAGCTTGACGCCGGTCTTGCTGTACGGGGCGTCGGCGTGCGGATGCGACAGCGACATCGCCATGTCCAGGTAGTGGACGCCCGATCGCAGGGCCGCGGTGTAGAGCGGCAGGACGAACCGCGGGTCGGTGGCGTTCATGAGGACGTCGCAGGAGTGCTCGGCGAGCAGCCCGGCGACCGCGTCGGCGTCCCTGGCGTCGACCCTGACCGCGCGGTAACGGTCGCTGGCCGCGGCGGCGCGTTCCGCCCGAGCGAGGTCGTAGTCGGCAACGACCAGCTCGGCGAACCGCCGGCGCGCCGCGATCTTCGCGATCGCGGTGCCGACTCCGCCGGCCCCGACGAGCAAAATGCGCATACTCGCGATCCCTGGTAGTCGTATGAGCTGGCCAGTACTGGGCAACACCTTTGTATCCCCCCGCAGGCTCAGCGTGCCACACGGTGCCTGGGCGGAAACCGTCGGGAGGGGTACGAGCATGACTGCAACGGGGCAGGTAGCCGAGCCGAGCGAGCAGCCGGTCGAGAAGGGGCTCAAGGCCGGCGCGCTCGGCCTGATCTCCACCACGGTGATCGCGACCGCGTCGGTCGCCCCCCCGTACAGCATCGCGGCGACGCTGGTGTTCGTCGTGACAACCGTCGGGCTGCAGTCACCCGCCGTGACGGTCCTCGCGTTCGTCCCGATGCTGCTGACGTCGATCGGGTACAGCGAGCTGAACAAGGCCGACCCGGACTGCGGCACCACGTTCACCTGGGCGACGCGTGCGTTCGGCCCGAGGTCGGGCTTTCAACGCCGACGGCATCGGCGGGAACGCGACGAGCGGCTGGGTGCTGCTCGGAGGCATCATCTGGATCGCCGCGATGACGGCCATCTGCTACGTCGGCATCGAGCTCTCGGCCAACTTCCAGAAGGTGCTGCTCTCGATCGAGCTCATCATGCTGGTCGTCCTGTCGGTGACCGCGCTGGTCAAGGTCGGCTCGGGCGGCGCGCCGCCCGGGCACATGACCCCGCACCTGTCCTGGTTCAACCCGTTCGACATCTCCTCGTTCAGCGCGTTCGCGAGCGGAGTCATCCTCATGGTCTTCATCTACTGGGGCTGGGACACCGCGGTCGCCGTCAACGAGGAAACGAAGGACAGGAACCGCACGCCCGGCCTGGCCGCCATCCTTTCCACGGTCATCCTTCTCGTCACGTACACGCTCGTGGTCACCTCGATGCAGGCGTTCGCCGGGGTCAAGGCGCACGGCAACGGCCTCGCCAACCTCAGCAACGCGGGCGACGTGCTGTCGGTCCAGGGCAATCTGGCGTTCGGCGGCGGGGCCGGCACGGTCTTCACCCACTTGCTGCTCCTGATGGTGCTCTCCTCGGCGGCAGCCTCCACCCAGACCACGATCTTGCCGACCGCGCGGACGACCCTGTCCATGGCCGCGTACCGGGCCATACCGCGATCGTTCGCGAAGATTCATCCCCGGTTCCTGACTCCGACGGTGTCCACGGTCGCGATGGGTGCCGTCTCGACCCTGGTCTACGTCGGGCTGAACTTCAGCTCGAACGGGATCGGGGTGATCGGTGACGCGGTGATCGCGATCGGGCTGTACATCGCGTTCTACTACGGCCTGACCGGCTTCGCCTGTGCCTGGTACTACCGCAAGAACCTCACGAGCAGCCTGCGGAAGCTGTGGATGCAGGGCATCTTGCCGGTGACCGGCGCGCTGATCCTGTACTTCCTCGGAGGCTGGAGCGTGTGGCTCGACTACGACGTGGCGACGCAGAACGACTACACGGTGTGGACGGTGCCCGACATTGGATGGCAGATCGGCGGCGCGTTCGTGATCGCGGCCGTCGCCGCGCTGGTCGGCCTCGCCCTCGGCATCTACTGCCGGGTCGCCGACCCGCCGTTCTTCAGGAAGCAGACCCTGACCAGGGCCACCCCCACCGTGGTCCCCGACGACTGACCCGCGCCTGCCGCGGGTGGCTCGCGCCTGCCGCGGGCCGGCTCGCGCCTGCCGCGGGTTGGCTCGCGCCTGCGGGCCGGCCGCGCCGGACCCCGGGTGTCGGTCCGAGCGCCTAAAGTGAAACTCGTGACGATGACGGCGGCTGAATCCCTTCTCGAAGGACTGAACCCCCAGCAGCGCGCCGCGGTGCTGCACGAGGGCGGCCCGCTGCTCATCGTCGCCGGGGCCGGGTCGGGCAAGACCCGGGTGCTCACCCACCGGATCGCCTACCTGGTCGCCGAGCGCGAGGTCGCACCGCAGGAGATCCTCGCGATCACGTTCACGAACAAGGCCGCGGGCGAGATGGCGGCACGGGCGCAGGCGCTCACCGGCGCGCGGGCCCGCGGGATGTGGCTGCTCACGTTCCACTCGGCGTGCGTGCGGATCCTGCGCCGTGAGGCCGGCCGGTTCGGCTACCCGTCGTCGTTCACGATCTACGACCAGGCGGACTCGGAGCGGCTGATGTCGCTGGTCTGCCGCGAGCTCGAGCTCGACACGAAGTACCACCCGCCGAAGGCGATGGCCGGGCGGGTCTCCACGCTGAAGAACGAGCTGCTCGACTACGAGACCGTCGCGGCGCGGGCGTCCGGCTACCGGGAGAAGGCGCTGGCCGAGGCGTACGGGGAGTACCAGCGGCGGCTCGTGGCGGCCGGGGCGATGGACTTCGACGACCTGATCATGGTCACCGTCAACCTGCTGCAGGCATTTCCCGACGTGGCGGCGGAGTACCGGCGACGGTTCAGGCACGTGCTCGTCGACGAGTACCAGGACACCAACCACGCCCAGTACGTCCTGATCAGGGAGCTGGTCGGCGGGACCCAGGCCGTTCCCGTTGGCGGCGACGACTTCCTCCCGCCGGCCGAGCTGTGCGTGGTCGGCGACGCCGACCAGTCGATCTACGCGTTCCGCGGCGCCACGATCCGCAACATCACCGAGTTCGAGCGCGACTTCCCGGGCGCCCGCGTGATCCTGCTCGAGCAGAACTACCGGTCGACTCAGAACATCCTCGCCGCCGCCAACGCAGTCGTCGCCCGCAACTCCGGCCGGATGGCGAAGAACCTGTGGTCCGACGCCGGCAACGGCCCGCCGCTGGTCGGTTACGTCGCCGACAGCGAGCACGACGAGGCGGCGTTCGTCGCCGAGGAGGTGGACAAGCTCACCGACGCGGGCGACGCGGCCCCCGGCGACGTGGCGGTGTTCTACCGGACCAACGCCCAGTCCCGGGTGTTCGAGGAGGTGTTCATCAGGGCCGGGATGCCGTACAAGGTGGTCGGCGGCGTGCGGTTCTACGAACGCCGCGAGGTCAGGGACCTGCTCGCGTACCTGCGGCTGATCGCCAACCCGGCCGACGAGATCTCGCTGCGCCGGGTCGTCAACGTGCCGCGGCGCGGCATCGGCGACCGCGCCCTGGAGTACGTGGCCGGCCTGGCCGCCAGGGACCGGATCACCTTCGCCGCGGCGCTGGCCAGCCCCGCCGACGTCCCCGGGCTGCCGGCCAGGTCGGCAAGGGCGATAGCGGGCTTCAACGAGCTCATCGCCGAAATGCGGCAGGCAGCCGAGTCTGGCACTCCGGTCGGGGACATCGCCGAGGCCGTGCTCGACCGGACCGGGTACATCGCCGAGCTTGAGGCATCGAGCGACCTGCAGGACGCTGGCCGCGCGGAGAACCTGACCGAGCTCATCTCGGTCGCCAGGGAGTTCGACGACCGCAACGAGACCGGCGGGCTGGCCGCCTTCCTGGAGCAGGTCTCGCTGGTCGCCGACGCCGACGAGATCCCCGAGGGGTCCGACCACGGCGGGCAGGTCACGCTGATGACGCTGCACACCGCCAAGGGGCTGGAGTTCCCGGTGGTGTTCCTGACCGGGATGGAGGAGAACGTCTTCCCGCACGAGCGCTCGGTGAACGACGAGCGCGAGCTCGAGGAGGAACGCAGGCTCGCCTACGTCGGCATCACCAGGGCCCGGCAGCGCCTGTACCTGACCCGCGCCGTGGCGCGGGCCTGGTGGGGCAGGCCCTCCTACCACAAGCAGTCGCGGTTCCTCACCGAGATCCCGGCCGAGCTGGTCGACTGGCGCAGGGACGCCGCCGCGGCGTCGTCCTCGCTCGGCCCGGCGTCGGAGCGGCTCGCCCGCCGCCCGGGCGTGAACGCGCCTGGCAACCGGCCGGTCCCGTCGCTGAAGGCCGGCGACCTGGTCAGCCACGACAGTTACGGCCTGGGCCGGGTGCTGTCGGTCGAGGGCCGCGGCGACGACCCGGAGGCCAAGGTCGACTTCGGCGAGGACTACGGCATCAAGCACCTGCTGCTCCGCTACGCCCCCATCGAGAAGCTGGCCTGACCCAGCCAACTCGGCTGCCTGGCGGGTCGCCGTGGCGAGATACGCTGCCCGTGGAACATCAGCGGGCGAGAGGCGCAGAGGTCATGGGCAGCATCCGGGTCATCATCGCCAAGCCCGGCCTGGACGGGCATGACCGTGGCGCCAAGGTGGTGGCGCGGGCGCTGCGAGACGCCGGGGTCGAGGTCATCTACACCGGGCTGCACCAGGCACCGGAGCAGATCGTCGCCGCTGCTTTGCAGGAGGACGCCGACGCGATCGGCCTGTCCGTACTCTCCGGTGCGCACATGACACTGTTCGGCCGGGTGCTCGAACTGCTGCGCGAGCAGAACGCCACCGACATCACGGTGTTCGGCGGCGGCATCATCCCCGACGCCGACATCGCGGAGCTGCGGTCGATGGGCGTCGCGAAGATCTTCACGCCCGGCGCGCGGACCCAGGAGATCGTCGACTGGGTTCGCGCTGAGCTTGGCGAGAAGGCGGAAACTCGGACCGCCTGACTGGCCGGTCAGGTCCGCTGCGGGTTCGCTCCCGGGCGGACCCGGGGCGGGAACACCGACCGTCTGGCGGTCCGCCAACCGCCCGCCCGCTAGGCTGCCTGGCGGGCGGGCGCCCCGGCGCGGCGTCGGCTACGAGGCCGGGTTGGGCATCGCTGCGCGCCGCAGCACCAGTCAGGACGGACCCCAGACGTGGACCTGTTCGAGCATGAAGCAAAGGAACTCTTTGCCGAGTACGGCGTCCCCGTACAGGCCGGCAAGGTGGCGCACACGGCAGAGGAGGCGCGGGCGATCGCGGCCGAGTACGCCGCGGCCGGCCATCCGCTGGTCGTGGTGAAGGCGCAGGTCAAGGCCGGCGGACGGGGCAAGGCCGGCGGCGTCAAGCTGGCCAGCGGCCCGGACGAGGCCTACGAGAGGGCCGGCAAGATCCTCGGCATGGACATCAAGGGCCACACCGTGCACAAGGTCCTGATCGCGCAGGCCAGCGACATCGCGCAGGAGTACTACCTTTCCTACCTGGTCGACCGCGCTGGCCGGCGGTTCATGTCGATCTGCACGGTCGAGGGCGGGGTGGAGATCGAGGAGGTTGCCCACTCCAACCCGGGGGCCGTCGCGCGGATCGGCATCGACCCGCTGGTCGGCGTGGACCGGGCGAAGGCGATGGAGGTCATCGCGGCCGGGCGCCTGCCGACCGAGGCCGTCGCGGGCGCGGCCGAGCTCGCCGAGAAGCTGTGGGCGGTCTTCGCCGACGAGGACGCCACGCTCGTGGAGGTCAACCCGCTGGCCCTGACCGAGGACGGCCAGGTGCTCGCCGTCGACGGGAAGGTGACCCTTGACGACAACGCCTCGTTCAGGCACCAGCACGACCGGTTCGCCGACCCGTCGGCGACGGACCCGATCGAGGCGCGGGCCAAGGCCAAGCACCTGAACTACGTCAAGCTCGACGGGGCGGTCGGCATCATCGGCAACGGTGCCGGCCTGGTGATGTCGACGCTCGACGTGGTCGCCTACGCCGGGGAGCAGTTCGGCGGCGTGCGCCCGGCGAACTTCCTCGACATCGGCGGCGGGGCGTCGGCGGAAGTCATGGCCAACGGCCTCGACATCGTCCTGTCCGACCCGTCCGTCCGTGCCGTGCTGGTCAACGTGTTCGGCGGCATCACCTCGTGCGACGCGGTAGCGAACGGGATCGTCGCCGCGATCGGCATCCTCGCCGAGCGCGGCGAGGAAGTCCGGCACCCGATCGTGGTCCGGCTGGACGGCAACAAAGCGGCGGAAGGCCGGCGGATCCTGACCGAGGCGGGCATCGCGGCCGTCGAGCAGGTGGGGACGATGGACGAGGCGGCGCGGCGCGCCGCCGAGCTGGCCAGCCTGGCCGCGACGGGAGCATGAGATGGCGATCTTCCTGACGGCGCAGAGCCGTGTCATCGTCCAGGGCATCACGGGATCAGAGGGACGCAAGCACGGCGCGCGCATGATCGCGGCGGGCACGAACGTGGTCGGCGGCACCAACCCGCGCAAGGCCGGCCAGACGGTCCAGCTCGGTGACTCCAGCGTGCCCGTGTTCGGAACCGTGGGCGACGCGATGGCCCAGACCGGCGCCGCCGTGTCCGTCGTCTTCGTGCCGCCCGAAGGGACCAAGGATGCCGTGACCGAGGCCGTCGACGCCGGGATCGGCCTGGTCATCGTCATCACCGAGGGCATCCCCGTGCACGACACCGCCGCGTTCTGGGCCCACGCCTGCTCGCGCGGCAACGCGACCCGCATCGTAGGCCCGAACTGCCCGGGCGTGGCGTCGCCCGGCAAGTCCAACGCCGGCATCATCCCGGCCGACATCACGAGCGAGGGCCGGATCGGGCTGGTCTCCAAGTCAGGAACGCTGACCTACCAGATGATGTTCGAACTGCGCGACATCGGCTTCTCCACGGCCGTCGGGATCGGCGGCGACCCGATCATCGGGACCACGCACATCGACTGCCTGGAGGCGTTCCAGGCCGATCCGGAGACCGACGCGGTCGTGATGATCGGTGAGATCGGCGGGGACGCGGAGGAGCGCGCCGCGGCCTACATCGAGGCGAACATGTCCAAGCCGGTCGTGGCTTATGTCGCCGGGTTCACCGCGCCGGAAGGCAAGACGATGGGCCATGCCGGCGCGATCATCTCCGGTTCGGCGGGAACGGCCCAGGCGAAGAAGGAAGCGCTCGAGAAGGTAGGCGTCAAGGTCGGTCGCACCCCGAGCGAGACCGCCCGGCTGGTCAGGGAGCTCGTGCAGGCCCGCTGACGAGTCTCGCTGGTCCCGCGGACTCATCCACCCGGCGGTGGTGGGCGTGGGTCACGTGGTCTGTGGCGGCGTGCCGCCGGGCCGCCTTCGGCGCGCCTCCCCGCGTGGCGCGGCGGTACTTGCGATGGTTGGGTTTTGTGACGACTTCCGCAGTCGGCGCCCGGACCGCGGGCCAGCCTGGCCAGGACTCCGGCGGTGACAGCCGCCAGGAAGGGACCAGAAGGCTGCTCGTCTCCGGCGCGTCGGCAGCCTGCTCCGCTGCCGGCATCGGCCTGGTCGTGCTCACGATGCTGGTGCTCGTCGGCTGGATCGCGGCACCGCACTCCGGGCTCGGCCTGGTCGGCGTGGTGCGCACGGCCGCCGTGCTCTGGCTGGTCGGCCATCACGTGACCAT
>DASPZH010000461.1:0-13008 GCA_035636335.1 Streptosporangiaceae bacterium | reverse complement strand
ACCGCCCGCGTTCCGGGGCTCGGCAGCGCGATCTTCCTGCACGTCGGAACCGGGTCGGCGACGGCGGGCTGCGTTTCGCTGCCGCGGCGCGAACTGCTCGCGATATTGCGCTGGCTGCGACCCCGCCGGTCACCGCGGATCACGATCCGCGTGATGGCCGGCTGAGCCTCGCGGCGGGGTTGAGGCGGCCGGGTTGAGGCGCCGGGGTTGAGGCGCCGGGGTTGAGGCGGCCGGGGTTGAGGCGGCCGGGGTTGAGGCGGAGGCCGTCAGCGGCGAGATCCGGCCAGATGCTCCGTGCCCAGGAGCTTTCGGGCTAGCCCGTCGGCTAGGGCCGTGGTCCTCCAACCAGCGTCAGGATCTGCTGCAGGGTGCCGCTGAAGCCGTCGAGCCGTCCCTCGATCCGGTCGAGCCGTCCCTCGATCCGGTCGAGCCGTCCCTCGATCCGGTCGAAGCGGGCATCGTGCTGGTCGAGGCGGCCGTCGATCCGGTCGAGGCGGCCGTCGATCCAGTCAAACCGCCGGTCGACCTGATCGAAGCGGCCGTCATGCGCGGCGACCCGGGCCACGACATCGGACACGGTGTCGCTGATCGCTCGTATGTCTTCCCTGACGCTGTCGATCTGCGCGTCGGTCACCACCATGCACGGCAGCGTACTCTGGCGGTCGGACAACCCACCGTGCTTCGTCCGCAATGAGCGGCGACTAGCCGGTGATCAAGGTCTTGAGCAGCTCGCGGGTCCTGCGCCTGTCGTCGCCCTTGGCATACTCAACGGGCACGAAATCAGTCACGCCGTAGTAGGCGAGCGCGGTGATCTGGCTGGCGACCTGATCTTCGTTGCCCACGATCGCGACGTCGGCCGGGCCCTGAGCGCCCTCCCGGTCGAGCATGGCGCGGTACGACGGAAGCTGGCCGTAGATCTCGAACACCTTGGTGGCGCGGCCGCGGGTGCCGGCGGCGTCGTCGGTGACGCAGACTGGCAGCGTGCAGACGACGCGGGGGAGTGGCCTGCCCGCTTCCCGGGCCGCGGCATTGATCGTCGGGACGATGTAGTCCCGTATGGTGGCCGGGCCGGTCATCCACAAGATCGTGCCGGCCGTGCGCTGGCCGGCCAGCCGGAGCATCTGCGGACCCATCGCGGCGAGCAGAACGGGCATGTCGGCGGTGCGCGGGACCGACAGGCCGATCCCGGCCCGCATCGTCTTGCCCTCGAACGCCACCGGCTGGCCGTCGAGCAGCGGCAGCAGGATGGACAGGTACTCGTTCATGTGCGCCGCCGGGGCATCGAAGCTGTAGCCGTACATGTCCTCGATGACGATCCTGTGCGACAGGCCGATGCCGAGTACGAGCTGCCCGTCGAGCGCCAGCGCCGCCGTGAGCGCCTGTTGGGCGAGCGCGGCCGGATGGCGGGGATAGGTCGGCACCACCGCGGTCCCGATCTCGATCCCGTGCACGCCGTGGCCGGCCACGGCAAGTGCCGTCAGCGCGTCGAGGCCGAAGATGTTGGCCATCCATGCCGAGGAGAAGCCGTCGTCGACTGCCCTCAGCAGCTCGTCACGGAGCTCGGTGAGAGCCTGCGGGCTCTGCGGTTCGGTGAGGGCCGTGCCGATGCGCATCCGGATCTCCGATTTCTGTGCGGTGCAGGTTGACCGCTATGCCGGCGTATTGGATCAGTATGGCTAGGGGAGTATAGAAACATGGATTCGGGGCAGACGAGATCACCGGGCGGAGTCGGGAGGAGCGCACGCAAATCCGAGGGTGCCGCGCCGGGCAAGCAGAAGCCGGCGGCGAAGAAGCCGGCCGCGACGAAGCCGACGGCCGGGGGAGCGGCCGGGCGGGGCACGGGCGGCGTCGGCTACGGCATCGGGCCGTTCGACGCGGCCGGGCGGGACAGCGTGGAGCGGGCGGCAGCGATCCTGGCCGGCGCCGGCCAGGACATCCCGGCCAGCCGGTCTCGGCTGGACGCTCTCGGCAAGCTGGCCGAGCTGCCCCCTGACCGGTATCTGGACCGGGAGGAGAGCTGGCTGCGGTTCAGCCAGCGGGTGCTCGAGCTCGCCGAGGACCCGAACGTGCCGCTGCTCGAGCGGGTCAGGTTCGAGTCCATCTTCGCCAGCGCGCTCGACGAGTTCTTCATGGTGCGGGTCGCCGGGCGGATCAGGCGCATGGCGACCGGCCTGCCGGTGGAGAGCGTGAGCGGCAAGGCACCCGACCAGATACTCGAGAACACCCTGGATATGGCGCGCGAACTGGCCGACAGGCACGCCCGCTGCTTCAGCCACCGGCTGCTGCCCGCGCTGGCCGAGTCGGGCATCGAGATCCTGCGCTGGAAGGAGCTGCTGCCGCAGGAGCAGGCCAGGCTGCAGGAGCTGTTCAAGGAGCGGATCTACCCCGTGCTGACCCCGCTTGCCGTCGACCCGGCGCACCCGTTCCCGTTCATCTCCGGCCTGTCGCTCAGCCTGGCCGTCATGGTCGCGGACCCCCGGTCCGGCCTGACGCTGTTCGCCAGGGTGAAGGTGCCGCCGTTGCTGCCCAGGTTCCTGACCGTCTCGCCGAGCAGGTTCGTGCCGCTGGAGGACGTGATCGCCGCGCACCTGAACGAGCTGTTCGCCGGGCTCGAGGTGATCGAGCACCATGCCTTCCGGGTGACGAGGATCCGCGATCTGGAGATCGACGAGGACGTCACCGAGAACCTGCTGCAGTCGCTCGAGCGCGAGCTGATGCGGCGCAGGTTCGAGCCCGCCGTCCGGCTCGAGGTCGAGGAGTCGATCTCCAGCGACGTGCTCGACAAGCTCGTGACCGAGCTGGACATCGACCACCGGGCGGTCTACCGGCTGCCCGGGCCGCTTGACCTGTCCGGCCTGTCCGCGATCGCCGACCTCGACCTTCGCCGGCTCAAGTACCCGGCGTTCGTGCCTGCCGAGGGGGCGCTGCCGGGGGACCGCAGCGTGTTCGCCACGCTGTCAGAGCGCGACGTGCTCGTGCACCTGCCCTACGACTCGTTCACCGCGAGCGTGCAGCGGCTGGTCGTCTCGGCCGCGGCGGATCGGCGGGTGCTGGCCATCAAGCACACGCTGTACCGGACCAGCGGCGACTCGGAGATCGTCGACGCGCTGATCGACGCCGCTGAGGCCGGCAAGCAGGTCGTCGTCGTGGTGGAGATCAAGGCCAGAGGCGACGAGGAGGCAAACATCGCCTGGGCGCGCAAGCTTGAGGAGGCAGGCTGCCACGTCGTCTACGGGTTCGTCGGGCTCAAGACGCACTGCAAGATGGTGCTTGTCGTCCGGGAGCAGGCGGACGGGTCGTTGCGCCGGTTCTGCCATATCGGCACCGGCAACTACCATCCGAAGACCGCCAGGCTGTATGAGGACTACGGGCTGCTCACCGCCGATCCGCAGGTCGGCGAGGACATCACCGACCTGTTCAACCACCTGACCGGGTACAGCCGCCGGGCGGACTACCACCGGCTGCTTGTCGCCCCTACCGGGCTCCGCTCCGGCCTGATCAAGCGGATCGACGAGCAGGTGCGGCTGGCTCGCGAGGGACGGCCGGCGCGGATCCAGATGAAGTGCAACGCGATCATCGACGAGGCGATCATCGACGCGCTGTACCAGGCGTCGATCGCAGGCGTGCCGATCGACCTGCTGGTGCGGGGGATCTGCTCGCTGCGCCCTGGAGTCCCCGGGCTGTCGGAGACGATCAGGGTCCGGAGCGTGGTGGGCCGCTTCCTCGAGCACTCCAGGATCTACGCGTTCGGCGCGGGCAGCATGACCGGTGCCAGCGGTGCCAGCGGTGCCAGCGTGGCGGACGGGGCGAGCATGGCGGACGGGGCGAGCGGGGCGGACGGTGTCGGCGGTGCCGACGGTGCCAGAGGGGCGGACGGTGCGGGCGGGGCTGGCAGCGTGGACGGGGCGGACGACGTCTGGATGGGCAGCGCCGACCTGATGCACCGGAACCTGGACCGCCGCGTGGAACTGCTCATCCGGGTCACCGATCCCGCGCACAAGGCCGAACTGCGCGGCCTGATCGACCTGGCCATGGATCCGGGCGTCTCATCCTGGTGGCTTGGCCCGGACGGCATCTGGACCAGGCAACATCTGGACGAGGACGGTGCCCCGCTGATCGACCTGCAAGAGCGCCTGATCAGGTTCAGGCAGAACCGGTCGGCCGACGCCGATGTCGGCACCGGCAAGAGCCGACCGCGGCTCGCCGACGCGGACCGGCGTGGCTGACGGCAGGCCGGACGGGCCCATCCGAGCCGCGGGTGCCGTCGTCTGGCGGCCGGGCGGGGCGGAACCCGAGGTCGTGCTCGTGCACCGGCCGCGCTACGACGACTGGTCCTACCCGAAGGGCAAGTGCGAACCCGGCGAGCACGTGCTCGCCACGGCGGTCCGCGAGGTCGCCGAGGAGACCGGCTCGCGGATCGCGCTCGGCCGCCCGCTGACGCCCTCGGTCTACCAGGTCCGCGCCGGAGTCAAGCAGGTCGCCTACTGGGTCGCGCGCTGCACCGGGTCCGCGGGCTTCGTCCCGAACGACGAGGTGGACGAGGTGCGGTGGCTGCCGGCCGACGACGCGCGGAAGCGGCTGTCGTACGACAGGGACAAGGCGCTGCTGGAGGAGTTCGGGTCGGGGCCGGTCAGTACGGTGCCGCTGATCCTGCTGCGCCACGCCGCGGCCGGCCGCAAGCTCGAGCGGGTCGCGGACGGCGCGGCGGCAGCGGACCTGGCCAGGCCGCTCGACGCCAACGGATCGGCCGAGGCGGAGTCCCTGGCGGGGCTGCTGGCGAGCTACGGACGATGCCGGGTGATCAGCTCGGCGGCCGAGCGCTGCCTGGCGACGGTCCGGCCGTACGCGGCCGCCTTCGGGGTCTCCGTCGAGACCGAGCCGGCCTTCACGGTCGGACTGGCCCCGGCGTCGCAGGCCGAACTGCTGGGGGCGGGGACGGTCAGGCCCGTCCCGGTCGGCGAGCAGTCCGGCACCGGGCCGCCCGCCGGTCTGACCGCCGGGTCGGGCGCCGGTCTGCCCGCCGGGCCGGGCGCCGGGCCCGCTGCGCGGCGGGTGGCGGCACGGGCGGCCGCAGGGCGGGTGGCGGCGTTGGCGGCCGCCGGCGAGCCGACCCTGATCTGCGCGCACCGCGAGAACCTGCCCGAGCTGATCGATGCCGCGTTCGGCGCGCTGGGCGTGAGCCCGCCCGGTGCCGAGCCGCTCGGCAAGAGCGAGTTCTGGGTGCTCCAGTCGGCTGGCGGAGTGCTCGTCTCGGCGGAACGGCACGATCCCCGAAGGTAGCGGGCAGCGGCCCGTCTCGGCCCGCCTGAGCTGGCCGGCCCGCCTGAGCTGGCCGGGCACAAGAATGTCGGAGGCACGCGATAGAAGTCGGCTAACCAAAAGCTCCGTCGGGAACCCGCCGGGAAGCGTCGGGAAGGGAGACCATGATGGCCGACGATATGGCGCGAGAGGTCGAGAGCGAGATCGCGGACCTGGCGGAGCGGTTAACCGCCCCGGGGCCTGACGAGTGCTTGCGCTGTTTCCTGCTGCGGATGATCACCGAGTTCGGCTGCGACGGGACGTACCGCTGGACGATCCGCTGGCGGGACGTCCGCTCCACTCAGCCGCGCGGCCTGCTGGACCAGCTCGGCCGCCGCGGCGGATTCTGCGACTGCGAGGTACTGATGAACGTGTTTCCCGACTATCCGCAGGTCAGCGTGGCGCTCCCGTGCGCCGGCGTGGCCAGGCCAGGGTCATGGCGCCCGTGCGACCTGCGCCGGCTGGGCAAGACAGCGTGACCGGGTGCGTGTTCACGCCTCGCCCTTCTCGATCAGCCTGATCATGGCCATCGCGATCGGCAGGGCGGTGATCTCGATCTGCCACGGCCTGGCGCCATAGTGCGCTAGCCGGGCCGCCACGGACTCGGGCGTGGGCGGCTCGGGCGGCTGCCAGGCCAGCCGGCGCACCGCGTCAGGAGCGACCAGGTTCTCGGCCGGCATATGGCCAGCGTCGGCGAGCGCGGCGACGGCCGTCCTGGCGGCGACCAGCCGCTTGGCTGCCACCGGATCACGTTCCGCCCAGCGGTGCGCGGGCGGCGGGCCGTCGCCGGGCGGTGCGGACGACTCGGGCAGCGCCGCGTCGGCCAGCGACTTGGCCCGCCGGACCGCGCGCAGCCAGTCGGGCCCGTACCGCCGTGCGCCCCGCCCGGTGAAGCCGGGGAGCTTGCCGAGCTCGGCAAGGCTGCTGGGCGCGGCCCTGGCCGCCTCCACGATCGCCGCGTCGGGCAGGATCCTGGTCGGCGAGATGTCCCTGCGCTGGGCGATCTGGTCGCGTTCCAGCCAGAGTTCACGGACGATGGCCAGGCTGCGCCTGCTGCGCACCCGGTGGATGCCCGAGGTCCTGCGCCACGGGTCGGGACGCGGCGGAGCGGGCCTGGCGGCCAGGATCGCGGCGAACTCCTGCTCGGCCCAGCCGGTCTTGCCCTGCTCGGCGAGCTGCGCGGCGAGCGCGTCCCGCAGTTCGACGAGAACCTCGACGTCCAGCGCCGCGTAGCGGAGCCATTCCGTGGGCAGCGGCCTGGTCGACCAGTCCGCGGCCGAGTGCGACTTCTCCAGGGTCAGCCCGAGCACCTCCTCCACCAGGGTGCCCAGGCCCACCCGCGGGTAGCCGAGCAGCCGCCCGGCAAGCTCGGTGTCGAAGATCCGGCGCGGCCGGAAACCGAGGTCGGCCAGGCACGGCAGATCCTGGCTGGCCGCGTGCAGCACGGACTCCGCGGCGGACAGGGCCTCGTCGACCCCCGACAGGTCGGGGCAGGAGACCGGGTCGATGAGCACGGTGCCGGCGCCCTGCCTGCGGAGCTGGACCAGGAAGGCCCGGTGACCGTAGCGGAATCCGGATGCCCGCTCCGCGTCCACGGCGACCGGCCCGCTTCCTTCACCGAGCCTGGCCGTCGCCTCGGCCAGGCCATCGGCGGTGACCACCAGTGGCGGCAGCCCGTCGCGCGGCTCGAGCAGCGGCACGCTCACGACCGGCGCCTCGCCCGCCCCGGCCGCGGCTTGCCGGGCCTGAGCGCCGCGACGCCGGCCGCTACCAGAGGCAGGCCGGATGCCGCGCAGAGCGTGTCGGCCCACGCCACCAGGTGCTTGTCCAGCTCGAAGCGGTCGCCGCCGGCCGTGGTCGGCGACCAGGACGCCCGCATCTCGAACTCCGTCGCGACCGGATCTTCCTGCTTGGTGCCGAACCCTTCCGTGACCACCCTGGTCACCGTTCCGCTCGGCGCCGCGTACCCGGCCGACGTTGACTCGAGCGCCTCGGTCAGCCAGCTCCAGCCGACCTGCCCGACGAGCGGGTCGGCGGCGATCTCCGGCTCGAGTTCGGCCCGCACGTAGGCGATCACCCGGAACGGCCCGGCCCAGCCGTCCTGCCCGGCGGGGTCATACAGGAGCACGAACCTGCCCCACCCGATCTCGTTCCCGTCCACTACCACCGTCGCGGCGATCGCCGCTGCCTGCGGTGCCAGCCGTCGCGGCGGCGGCTCACCGTCGAAGCTGAGTTCGGGCCGGTTCGTGCGCTGCTCGGCCACGCCCGACTCAAGCTCGGCGACCGCCGCGCGGAACACCTGGTCGGCCCCGGGGTGCCGGACCTCTGGCACCGCTGCGGGCCTCAGCGCGCGAGACGGCGGCACGGCACCCTCATGCCACGCGGCCAAGTTGCCCGGCAGCGGGCCGTGCGGACGCCGCGACCAGTTCCGGGCGGGCCGGGGGAAGCAGTCCCACCAGCAGGGCCGCCCCGCATGCGGTGCAGAACCACTCGGGGCAGCTTTCGCCCTGGCTGTCGGGGCAGCGCCCCAGCCAGGGATGGACCTGCACGAACTCACGCCTGGAGCCACAGCACGGACAGTGCCTGAGGTCATCGATCATCTGCTGCTCCCGTCGTCGCCGGACCCCGCCTTCGATGCTGGCACGTACCCGGCCACATGCCGTGGACCTTCGGCGGCGTGTCATCTGGGCGTTTCGGCGCCAAAGCGGCGGCGCTCGGCCGGGACCCGCGGCCGGCCGCCCGCGCGGGGCCGCGTGGCTATGAGACGATCCCAGGCGTGAACAACCAGACCGCCGACTCACCTTTCATCCGTGCCTGCCGCCGGCAGCCGGTCTCCAGCGCGCCCGTGTGGTACATGCGCCAGGCGGGCCGGTCCCTGCCCGAGTACCGAGCGACCAGGGCCGGGACGGCGATGCTCGACGCGTGCTCGAACCCCGACCTGATCACCGAGATCACGCTGCAGCCGGTCCGCAGGTTCGGGGTCGACGCGGCGATCCTGTTCAGCGACATCGTTGTGCCGCTGCGGGCGGCCGGCCTGGACATCGACATCCGCCCTGGCGTCGGGCCGGTGCTCGACAAGCCGATCCGCGACGAGGACGACGTGGCGCGGCTGCGCGGACTTGAGCCCGGCGACGTGGCCTTCGTGAGCCAGGCCGTCGAGATGCTGACCGCCGAGCTCGGCGAGACCCCGCTGATCGGGTTCGCCGGCGGCCCGTTCACCCTCGCCTGCTACCTCGTCGACGGCGCCCCGTCGAAGACGTTCGACCGGACCAGGTCGCTGATGTACGGCGCCCCCGCGCTGTGGGCGTCGCTGCTCGGCAGGCTCACCGACATCACGATCACGTTCCTGCAGGTGCAGGTGCAGGCGGGCGCGTCGGCGGTGCAGCTCTTCGACTCCTGGGCCGGGATCGTCAGCCCCGAGGACTACCAGCGCAGCGTGCTGCCGTTCAGCAGGCGGATCTTCACCGCGCTCGCCTCGGCCGGCGTGCCGGCGATCCACTTCGGCGTCGGCACCGGCGAGCTTCTCGGGCTGCTCGGCGAGGCCGGCGCCGACGTGGTGGGCGTCGACTGGCGGGTGCCGCTCGACGACGCCGTGCACCGGGTGGCGCCCGGCAAGGCCCTGCAGGGCAACCTGGACCCGGCGATACTGCTCGCCCCGTGGCCGGTCGTGCGGGAGCGGGCGAGCGAGGTGCTCGAGAAGGGCCGCACGGCCGAGAGTCACATCTTCAACCTCGGCCACGGCGTGCTGCCCGAGACCGACCCGGACATACTGGCCAGGCTCACCGACCTGGTGCACGCGACCCCAGCCGGGTCCGCGCGCTGACGGCCTGGCCCGCCCGTCACGCCGCGGGCGCCGCCGGCGGGTCGGCGGCGGGCGGCGGCTTCCGCCGCCCCAGCCTGCGCCGGCTCGCGTAGACGAGGCCGCCGATGAGCGCCAACGGAACCGCGAACGGGAGGATCGACCCGAGCGCGGTCAGCACCCAGCCGACAACCAGGCCAAGCGCGTGCCACCCGCCACGCAGGCCACCGGCGAAGCCCGGAATCTTCTGGTGTTTCTTAACGATGACCGCGTGGTGACCGAGCAGCAGGACGGTGACCGTCGCGTAGCTGGTCTCATGGGCCAGCGCGCGCTGCTGCGCGAGCAGCGCCTCGAGCTCGGACTCCTGGCTGTTGATCTGCTCCTGGACCGGCAGCAACTGGCTCACCGACCCGGCCCGCCTGAGCAGGGCCCGCAACTGCGAGATCGCGGCCTGTGCCGAGGCGACCCGGCTGTTCACGTCGGCGACCCGCTGGGTGACGTCCACCGCGTGCTGGTTGAAGGCAATCTGCTTGCCGTGCAGGGCCTTCAGCTTGTCCAGCGTCTGGGCATACTGCGCGACCGGGATCTTGAGCGCAAGCTGCACCGACGTGCGGTGCCTGCCTGGCGGTGTGATCTCCTGTTCGCGCGCGACGTAGCCGCCGACGGCCGTGACGATATTTTTGGCCGCCTCCGCCTGTGCCGCCACGTCGTCGACCCGGAGGGTCAGGTCGGCCGTGTAGATGATGCTCTGCGTGGACAGCGCGAGTCTGGCCCGCCCCGCGGTCTTCCCGGTCGCCGCACTCCCTTGCCCAGCCGCGGCGAATGCCGGCGTGCCGGCCGCGGGGATCGCGCGGTGGGGTGCCGTGCTGCGCGCGCTGTTGAGCGTTGCACCCGAGCACGCGGCGAGCAGGAGGCCGGTGCCCACGGTCGCGGACCCGGCGATGAGAAGTGTGCGCGCCGCTGGATGGCGTGCGCGGGCGCCGATGGCGCGGAACGAACGGCTCATGCACTTCAGACGCGCCGGCGCGGCGAACGGTTTCGCCCGGCATGAAATGAATGCCAGGCGTTACCGGTGCGGCGCCTACGGCGCGGATGCCAGGATGTGCGGGGTGAGCTACCCGCGGATCGAACCGCACGTCCACCTGGAGGGAACCGTCAGGCCCGCTGCCCTGCTCCAGATCGCCCGCCGCGACGGCGTCGCGCTGCCCGCCGACTCGGTCTCCGAACTCGCCGCGGTCTGCGAATTCCGGGACTTCCCGCACGTTCTCGAGGTCTGCTGGCTGACCACCTTGTGCCGGATCGGCGATGAGTACCGCTGGTCCGCGAGCGGCGCCGGCGCGAGCGAAGGATGAGCAACCGGCCGGGCAGGCATGCTGCCGATCGGACTAAGCACGGTGCACTTGTCGCTAACCTGTCCCTTGTGCAAAAGCTTGGTGCGCTGTGGCGACGCCGACCGCTGGCCAGGCAGCCGTGGATACCCGTGATCGCGGTGGTGGTCCTGCTTGGCCTGGATCTGGGCGGGCGCTCGATGCCGCCACCGTCCGGCGAGAGCGGGATTAACAAGATCCGCCACGTCGTCATCATCATGCAGGAGAACCGGTCGTTCGACTCGTTCTTCGGCACCTACCCGGGAGCAGACGGGATTCCGGCGAGCAACGGTCACTTCACCGTGTGCGTGCCCGATCCCCGCACCAACGGCTGTGATCGGCCGTTTCACGATCCCCGCCTCGTCAACGGCGGTGGCGGGCACAGCCCGGCCGCTTCGCGAACCGACGTCGACGGCGGCAGGATGGACGGGTTCGTCAGGGCCGCCGAACTGAGCCGCAACCGCGGCTGCAGCGCGACCTACCCGCCGCCGATCGTATGCCTGCCGTCCGGTCCGCAGGACGTCATGGGCTACCACGACGCCAGGGAGATACCGAACTACTGGACGTACGCCAAGGACTTCGCGCTCAACGACCACATGTTCGAGCCGGTCGCCTCGTGGAGCCTGCCTTCCCACCTGTACCTGCTGAGCGGCTGGTCCGCGTTCTGCAAGAACGGGAATCCCGGAAGCTGCCGCAGCTACGACAGCGGCCAGTCCGGGCCGGTCCGCGGTGGCCAGAGCCCTCGCCAGAGCCACAGCGCCAGCCATGGCCATCACCTCTCGGCCGCCTTCTGGGCTTGCGTGCGGGCGCACGGCCTGAACCCGGCCAATATGCAGCGTCCGGCCGGACTCTCCCGGCGCCAGCGAATGGCGATCGATACCTGCCTGAAGATCCTTACTCCCGCCGAGCGCCAGCGACTGCTCGACCACGGCGCCGGCGGAGGGGGCGGCCTGGGCCAGCAACTCGGCATCTACTCCTGGACCGACCTGACCTACCTGCTGCACAAGCACCACGTCTCGTGGGACTACTACGTGCAGAAGGGAGTCCAGCCCGACTGCGACGGCAACCCCGACGAGAGCGCCGTGGGCTGCGCCCCGGTCCGCCAGGGCGCCAGCACGCCGTCGATCTGGAACCCGCTGCCCGCCTTCACCGACGTCAAGTCCGACCATCAGCGCCGCCACGTCAGGAACCTGTCGGCGTTCTACCGCATGGCCAAGCACGGCAAGCTGCCCGCGGTGTCGTGGATCGCGCCCACCCAGGCGAACAGCGACCACCCGCCGGCCAACATCGCGACCGGCCAGGCCTACGTCACCAACCTGATCAACACGATCATGCGCGGCCCGGAGTGGAAGTCCACGGCGATCTTCCTGGCCTGGGACGACTGGGGCGGCTTCTACGACCACGTCGTCCCGCCGAACGTCGACCAGAGCGGCTACGGCCTGCGCGTGCCCGCGCTCGTCATCAGCCCGTATGCGAAGCGGGGTTACATCGACCATCAGGTGCTGTCCTTCGACGCCTACAACAAGTTCATCGAGGACGACTTCCTGAACGGCGCCAGGCTGAACCCGCGCACCGACGGCCGCCCAGACCCGCGTCCCGACGTCCGCGAGAACGCCGCCATCCTCGGCAACCTGTACGCCGACTTCAACTTCAACCAGAATCCGCGCCGTCCGGTGCTGCTGCCCACACATCCTGCCCCCGGACCGGCCTCGAAGCCGGGAGGCTAGCGCCGCCGCGGCCGGCGCCCGCCCATCAGCGCGTCTCCACCGGCGCCGTGTCTGCCAACGCGGGCAGTTCCCCTCCACGTCACCGCGGTGGCGATCTTCGTCCCCGGCCGAAGACGTGGGTCGTCTCGGCCGCGTTCACGGCGCTCGGCGCTCGGCGCCCGCGCCGTGCTTACTCGTGCGCCCGAACGCCTACGCGCTCGGCCTGGCCGGCGAGGAGGGAGTCAGGCACGTGTCCCGGGCTGTTGCGGCAGGGCTTCGAGCTGACGCCCTGCGGCAGGACTTCGAGCTGACCATGCGCCTGGTCGCCCATGCCACCTCGCCGATCTGCCCGCCGGCCTGGCGCCCGCGTCGGGGCCCAGAGCGACATGAGCCCCGGACGCTATACCGGACCGGTCATACCCTGGATCATATCAGTCATATCAGTCATATCGATCATCGGCTATCGACTCCCTGCCCGGATGGATCCGGGGATTCATCCGACTCTCCCGGATCAATCCCCGGATCCATCCGGGCAGCTACTCGGGCGCGATCGTCGGGCCCGCGGTCGGCCGCCAGCGATCGGCGACGATGATCGGCTCGGCCACGCTGACCTCGTTTCTGACCCCTCCAGGAGCGTGCACTTGTCCCAGTGCTCGGTGGATAAGCGTGCACTCGTCCGGTGCTCGGTGGATAGAGGTACGGCATGACCGGGGAGCACGTGCACGCGCAGCGCGCTCGTGCCACTTCCGTGCCACCCTCCGTGCCACCTCTGTGCCACCCTCCGCGCTAGCCCCGCGCCAGCCCCGCGCCAGCCCCGCGCCAGCCCCGCGCCACTTCC
>DASPZH010000460.1:0-4088 GCA_035636335.1 Streptosporangiaceae bacterium | reverse complement strand
GCCGCAGCAACTCGGGGCGGTCCCTGGTCGCCACGACAACGGCCACGGCCGACCACGGCCGGCCGGGCAGGCGCGGCGGGCCGTCGCTCACGACGGCCGGCCCGGCGGGTTGCCCCGGGCCGGCTCCGCAGTCTGATCGTGCGACCACGGCAGCGTCCGGCCGAGCAGCCGCTCGAGCTGGTGGTTATGGTCGGCGAACTCGTTCTGCAGGCGGCGCCGCGTCGCGGCACTGAGGTCAGGGGCCGGGTGGTAGTTGAAGCGCTTCTGGCTCGCCAGGGCGGCGGGCGGCAGGCCGAGAAAGGCCCACACCTCGTTGGCGACCCGGTTCGGATCGGCGTAGAAGTCCTCGCTCGCAGCCACGAAGAAGCGCTCGCGGCCGAACGCGCTGAACCATCGAGGCAGCATGTCCAGGTAGCGGCCCTGCGCCAGGTACGAGTGGTTCTCGTGCTCGGGGCTCAGGTATCCAGGCTCGCGAGTGATCCGCTCCGCCTCGCCGAGCAGCCTGCCGGGCTCTGCCGCGATCGCTTCGTCGAACGTCAGGGACTCGCCGCCGTTCCTCACCCGCTCCTTGTAGTGGGAGTAGGCGCGCTCGACCGGCTCCCGGAGCAGCACAATCAGCCGCACATCGGGGACCTGCCGCGCCAGGCGCTCGGCGGCGAGCGGATGGAAGAGGTAGTAGGGGCTCGCCTCGCCTGCCACCGCCTGGCGCAGCCATGGCCTGGCCAGGTGCCGCCCGCGGGCCTGGAGCGGGAAATGTGACCGGTACCAGCGCGGACCGCGCGCGAACTGCGAGTCGAAGTAGTGGACGCCCTTGATCCGCTGCCGGCCGGGGAGGAGCGGCTGCACAGACGGGTGCTGCAGCAGGTAGTTGTAGAGCGACGTAGTGCCACCGCGCTTCGATCCGATGATCACGAAGTCCGGGCCCGCCCGCAGCCCGGCCGTGGCCTGCCCGTACACCCGCATGGCGCGCTTGGCTGGTTCGCGTGCCTGGCGGTTTAGCCGGCTTGCCATTCCTGGCCCGGTCATGCGCTCCTCCTGGCCGACCCGCCGTCCGACGGGCCGGATCGCCGCTGTCCTGGCACATTCTCGGTCGCCGCGGTTCGCCGGGCACCCGGGGCCCGGCTGTTCCTGGCCAGCCTGCGCTGGCCCGGCGGCAACCGGTGCCGTCCCGGCCCGCTCCTGACGGCCGTCCGCTGGACGGTCTGGGCGGGCGCCTGGCCATCGGGGCTGCCCGCCGGGTCTTGCCGCATGCGCAGGGCAGGCCGCAGCCCCGTCAGGTGCAGCCGGCTCCGGCAGGCGTAGACGGCCGCGCAGAAGACGATCAGCCCGACCGCGACCGCCGACGCCAGCGCCGGGAGCGTCTGTCCGATCAGCGCGCGAGCGCCGACGCCGACCAGGCCGAACGATCCTCCGGTGATCGCCACTACCAGCCCGTATCCGGGACCTACGGGCTCGATGCTCAAGATGAACCAGACCTCGGCAACCGCCGCCAGGTTGTCGACCACGATGCTGGCGGCCCAGGCGACTGCCGCGCCGACCAGCCCGATCCGCGGCAGCAGCACCAGGTTCAGTCCGATATTGACGGCCAGGGCCAAGAGCGTGTTGACCACGTTCAGGTAGCTCTTGCCGCCCATCAGCAGGACCACGGTAACATTTCCCGTGCCCGTGTTGACCAGCATGGCCAGCGCGATTACCACCAGAGCCGAGGCGCCCGCGAGGTACTTGTGGCCGAAGATGCCGAGCGCCACCGTCGGGAAGATCGCGAAGAGCAGGTAGACCGGCCATGACGCGAGCATCAGCCAGCATGTCGCGTTCTGGTACAGGTCGCGCACGCGCGAGTGCTCGCGCCTCGCGAGCAGCCCGCTTAGTTGCGGGGCGATGGCCAGCCTGGTGGCCTCCAGCGCCAGGGTGCCGATCATGGCCAGCCTGCTGACTGCCGAGTACAGGCCAGCGTCGTAGCTGGTCAGCATGACGCCGACGAGGAGAATGCCGATCCAGAGCGCGGTGACCTGGAAGACGGCCGCCAGGCCGCGTGGTGCGGCGAAGCGCCAGAACGCAGCGGCGAGCCGGCCTGCTCCGGTGACGAGCGAGCCCGCCGCGGCAGGAGCCTCCCGCCTGATCATCCCGCGGAAGATGATCCAGCTCGCCGCCATGCCGATGGCGACGGGAAGGCTCCAGCCGACGAGCGCTCCTCGCAGGCCCCAGCCGGCCAGGAGCGCCGCCGTAACGAGCACGATCCGCAGCGCTGGCTTGCCGAGCCCCTCGACCCACAGGTAGGGCCACATCCGGCCGAAGCCGCGAGCACCCGCTATGAGGCAGATGGAGAGCGCGCCGACCGGGATGAGCGGCGCCACGAGCCGGACGTCGGCGGCGCCCTGTGCTTGCCGCATCCCGTGCAGGAACGCGTGAGCCAGGGCCGGCGCCGCCAGCCACACGGCGGCGCCGATAACGAGGCCGACGAGCAGCACGGGACCGAGCGCGATGAGAACGACCCTGCGCACCTCGTGCAGCCCGCCGATAGCGCGAGCTCGCGATATCCAGCGGGTCAGCCCGGTGTCGGCTCCCAGTCCTAGCGTGTTGGACAGGATCGTGAACAGCGCGATCAGTTCGAAGAACTCGCCGGTCCGCCTCGGCTGGAGCCACCGGCTGGCCAGGACCGTCAGGCCGAACCCGAGCACCGCCCCCGTGGCCATCGCGGTGACGTTGACCAGCGAGCCGCGCGCGACGACGCCGGCCTCGGCCGGCTGCGGGGCGGCACTTGACTGAGCCGTCACCGTACCAAGCCCGTCATCGGGGCGGCTCCCGGCGAACGGAGATCGGGTATCCGTACCGGAGCAGCAGCGGCCAGGTCGCGGCGCTGATCGCGGCCTTTCGCGGGCGGCTCATGGCCCGCCGCCACTCGTCGTCGGCGCGCAGTGCGACCTCGCCGCGCTTGAATCGCATCGGGTTGCCCGACAGGGCGTGGCTCGGCGGCAACGTGGCGACCGCGTCGGACAGAAAGCCCAGGCTGAGACCCGTGGCCGGAAGATCCAGGTCGCCAATGATCCGCGCGACCTCGCCCGCGGGATCCGCGACCAGGTTCTCGTATCTGACCCTGGTCGCACCCGGCATGCGCCGCGCGAGCACGTCGTAGAGGAGGTTGTCGGTCATCCACAGGCCGATCGCCCAAGACGTCGCGTGCACGCTCATGTACTCCGTGCCGTCACCGACGCCCGGCTTGGTCACCCGCCTGCTCCATGAGTAAGCCACGCCGTGGCTGCGCCTGATCAGATGAATGAGGCGCAGGTCGATGCCGGGCAGGTCGCGCAGCACCAGCGCGTACCCGACGTGCTTCGACGAGTCCACGATGACGCTGGCGCCTGAGACCTCCCTAACGGCCTGGTACAGCCGCTCGGTCAGCGCGCTGTAGGCCGAGATCGACGGCTCAAGAGCACCCTGCCTTCGCATCCCGGCCAGCCGGTCGAGGTTCCTGTGCCGGTCTACCGCGGCACGCAGAGACACCGCCTCGTCGACGTCGACCTGGCTCCAGCCGCCGAATGCCGTCACGCCGACCTTGGTCCAGAACGGGCAGTCGTGGAAGCGCTCGCCGCAGCCGCATCGGTCGTTGCGCCTCACTCCACGTTCCCAGACGAAGACGAACTCGCCCACCGGGCAGAAGCCGGGCACGCACGTGAGCATGCGTTCGAGCAGGGTGCTCCCGCTGCGGGCCGATCCGCCGATGTACGCGACCGGCAGGCGGGATGGCTGGCGCGGCCGGCCGTCGGCGTTATCCGCGTGGCCGGGCACGGAAGTAAGGGTCGGTAGCGAAGGCGCGGAACGCCGCGAGCGCTGTCGCGGAGGTCGTGATGCGCCAGTCGTAGCCATCGAGGTCCGAATTGAAGTAGATGAGCGCCTTGATGTCAGGGAACCGGGCGGGTACCTCGTTGTCAGTCTGCCGGTACCACGCTGCCTTGTCGCCCGGCTTGCGCTCGAGCACGCCGTACTCGCCGATGAGCATCGGCTTGCCGACCGAGAGTCCCCACCGGTAGAAGGTCGAGAAGATGCTGGCGAAATCACGCCAGGGTGCCCGCTTGAGCGTCGGTGCCCAG
>DASPZH010000459.1:0-2179 GCA_035636335.1 Streptosporangiaceae bacterium | reverse complement strand
ACCGGCCGGTCAGGCTGACCAGCCGGTTCCCTACGTTGCCACCATGACCGTTGACCATCGCGACCCGACGCCGTTGCACGAGCAACTGGCGTTGCTCCTGCGTGCCGAGATCGCGGCAGGCAGGTACGCGGAATCAGGCATGCTGCCGTCAGAGAGCTACCTTCAGGAGCAGCATGGAGTGTCGCGGGGAACCGTCAGGCGAGCGCTCAAGACGCTCGCCGATGAGGGGCTCGTCTACACGATCCCGGCCAGAGGAACCTTCCTCACGAACCGCTGACCGTCCGTGATCAACTCAGGAAACCTCAAATGAAGATCGGGAAGCTATCTACACATAACGGGCAGAGACACGGGTATCCTGAACCTTCGGTTTCTTGTTCGATTCAGCACGTTGACGTGGTAACAAGTACCGTCAGGCGTCAGCAATCCTAACGATCTGACAAAATCCCGGATCCACTCTCGCGTCGCAGCGGCCACGTCCCGATCACCTGATGCCGCGGCTGCGGGCCGGTCTCGCTGCGGACCAGCTCGATCCGCGTGGCCGACCAGGCCGAGCCGGCGAACTCGCTCAGCGCCTCGACCAGCGGCCCGAGGTCGGCCGGCTGCCTGCTGCGGGCCAGCGTCACGTGCGGCCGGTAGCGCCGCCCCTCGTCCGGCGGCGGCGCGCCGGCCCGCCGCGCCCCGGCCGCGACCGAGCCGGCCAGTGCCCGCAGCCCGGCGAGCGCCCGCGGCTCCCCCTCGATGTGCGCGCACAGCACGCGCGCCCGGCCCGGCGCGGGGAACGCCCCGCCGCGGCCGATTCGCACCCGTACCGGCGGATGCCGGCCCGCGGCCCTGGCCAGCCGCTCCCGCAGCCCGTCCAGACGAGGCTCGGCGACCTCGCCGAGGAACGCGAGCGTGACGTGCCACCGGTCCGGCCCGGCCCACCGCACGGCCGGCCAGCCGGCCCGCAGCGGGGCGACGGCCGACTCAAGCTCGGCGAGCGCGTCCCGCGGCGGTTGCAGCGCCACGAACAGTCGCATGCCTCAGTACTAGCAGGCGCGCGGAGCGCGGGTACTAGCAGGCGCGCGGAGCGCGCGTGTTATCAAGCGCACGGCGCCAGGGCTACCAGGCCCTGGCGAACGCGGCCTGGTGCAGGTAGCGGCGGACCGGCACGCCCCGGCGGCGCGCGACGACCGCGCCGACCACGACCGCGGCCGCCACCGACAAGGCAGCGCCGGCGACCAGGCTCAACCTGGTCCCGAAGTGCTGCGCGATCCAGCCGGTCAGCGGCGCGCCGAGCGGCGCGCCGCCCAGGAACACGAGCATGTAGATCCCCATCACCCGGCCGCGCATGTCGGCGGGGACGCTGAGCTGCACCGAGGAGTTGGCCAGCGTGGTGAAACTGATCACGGCCAGGCCGGTCGGCACCAACAGGACGAGGAACGACCAGTAGAACGGCATCAGCCCGGTGGCGGCCTCGAGCACGCCGAAGGCCAGCCCGGTCCAGACCAGCATGCGCATGCCCCCCCTGACGCGGCGCGCGGCGACCAGCGCGCCGATCAGCGCGCCGACCGCGAAGACCGCGGACGCGACGCCGAAACTGCCGGCGCCGGTGTGGAATACCACCCGCGACATCAGCGCGGTCGTCACCTGGAAGTTCATGCCGAAGGTCGCGATGAAGAAGACGAGCACCATCGTCATGAGCAGGTCCGGCCTCGACCTGACGTAGGCCAGGCCCTCGCGCAACTGGCCCTTGGCGCGCGCGACCCGCTCGGCCGGGCGCAGTTCGGACTCGCGCATCAGGTGCAGGCTGATGATCACAGTCACGTACGAGGTTGCGTTGACGAAAAAAGCGGCCGAGGTGCCGACCAGGCTGATCACTACCCCGGCCACGGCCGGCCCGGCGATCCTGGCCAGGTTGAACACCGCGCTGTTCAGCGCGATCGCGTTCTGCAGGTCGTCGCGGCCGACCATCTCGATCGCGAACGACTGCCTGGTCGGATTGTCCACCACGGTGACCAGGCCGAGGCCGAAGGCGAGCAGGTAGATGTGCCAGGGTCGGACCGCTCCGGTAACCGCGAGCACGCCGAGTATCAGCGCCAGGCCGCCCGCCGCCGCCTGCGTCACCATCAGCACGCGGCGCTTGGGATACCGGTCGGCGATCATGCCGCCCCACAGGCTGAACAGCAGCAGGGGCAGG
>DASPZH010000458.1:0-9463 GCA_035636335.1 Streptosporangiaceae bacterium | reverse complement strand
GATTGGGCATCAGTGCATAACGAGCCTTCCTGGTCCCGCCATCGCTTGCCAACGCCAGGTTGCCGCCGATCGCTGGCGCGGGTCGGTGCAGGTTCATTCTCCCCACTCCGCTCCACGCTCGTGACCTCGGGCGTCGTGGGGCCGATGGCCATTTCATGGCCTGCTGATCGTTGACGGTGGCGGAATGTGGAGTACAGTGGTGCGCGGTGGGGCGGCCAGGTCCCGCTGGATGACCGTAGTGGGGGGCAGTGGAGGTGAGTGCCGATGTTTCTCGGTACCCACACGCCTCGGCTGGACGACAAGGGCCGGATCTTCCTCCCCGCGAAGTACCGCGACGAGCTGGCGGGGGGACTCGTGCTGACCAAGGGCCAGGAGCGCTGCCTGTACGTGTTCCCGCAGGCTGAGTTCGGCCGGATCACCGAGGCGCTGCGCACCGCGCCGGTGACGGCCAAGGCGGTCCGCGACTACAGCCGCGTGTTCTTCGCGAGCGCCTCGGACGAGGTTCCCGACAAGCAGGGCAGGGTCACGATCCCGCCCGCGCTGCGTGAGTACGCGGCGCTCCAGCGCGACTGCGTCGTGATCGGCGCGAACACGCGGCTGGAGATCTGGGACTCGGCCGCCTGGGATGCCTACCTCGAACAGCAGGAAGACGCATTCTCTGACGCATCGCAGGAGGTGCTGCCGGGAGTTCTGTGAGCAGGTTCCGCCGACGCGGGGGTTCGGGGTCGTCCCGGGCCGGCACGCATCGCGGAGTCAAGTGCCCGGCGAGGTCTCCACCCGCGCGGGGACGGACATCCGGCTGACGCCACTTCCCCGGCGCCAGATGGATCGGGCCGTCTCGCGGTGGCGCGGATGGCGACCTGGCCGGGCACGGCGATCAGGCACTGGCGGCGGTCGGCCGGGAGGAGGGGGTCGCGGTGAGCACGGCGGCGGCAGCGCACGTACCGGTCATGCTCGACCGGGTCCGCGGCCTTCTCGCTCCTGCGCTGGCCGTGGCCGGCGCCGTGCTCGTCGACGCCACGCTCGGCCGGGCCGGGCACGCCGGCGCGTTGCTCGGCGACCATCCGGACCTGAAGCTCATCGGGATCGACGCCGATGAGGCGGCGATCGAGGAGTCCAGGCTCAGGCTCGCCGCGGACCTGAACCGGGTCACGCTGGTGCAGGCCGTCTACGACCAGATCCCCGCCATCCTGGCCGACCTCGGACTGCCGGGCGCGCAGGGCGTCATGTTCGACCTCGGGGTCTCCTCGCCGCAGCTCGACGACCCGCGCCGTGGGTTCTCCTACGCCCAGGACGCCCCGCTCGACATGCGGATGGACCGCTCGGGTCCGCTGACCGCGGCCGAGGTCGTCAACGGCTACCCGCCGGACCGCCTGGCCCGCGTCTTCCGCGAGTACGGCGAGGAACGGTTCGCTCGCCGGATCGCCAACGCGATCGCGGTCGAGCGTGCGCGGGAGCCGATCACGTCGACCCTGCGGCTGGCGGAGATCATCAAGTCCTCGATCCCGGCGCCCGCGCGGCGCACCGGCGGCAACCCGGCCAAGCGCACCTTCCAGGCGCTGCGGATCGAGGTGAACGACGAGCTCGGGGCGCTCACGCGGGCAGTGCCTGCCGCACTGGATGCGGTCGCCGTGGGCGGCCGGGTCGTCGTGCTCTCCTACCACTCGCTTGAGGACCGGATCGTCAAGCGGGCACTTGCCCAGCGATCGACCGACACCACACCGCCCGGCCTGCCCGTGCCGCTCGCGGCCAACAGCCCCCAGTTCCGGCTGCTGACCTCGGGCGCCGAGCGGCCGGACGAATCGGAAGTCGCCGCTAACCCGCGTGCTGCCTCGGCCAGGCTCAGGGCGGCGCAGCGCGTGCGGGAAGCGGCGTGACCTCACAGGATGGACGAGCGCCGATGAGCACCGATGTCACGACACCGGGCCGGACGGGGGAGCCCGGGGTTCGGCGGGATACCCGCCGGGCCGCCGCTCCAGGTATCCGGACGGCACCAGCGCCCGACGCGCGACGGCACCCCAGGCCCGCGCGCAGGCCACGCACGGACCGGCCCGCCAGCCCGGTACTCCCCGCCAGCCCGGTCCGGCCGCCCAGCCCGGTCAGGCCCGCCGGGCCGGGCCGGCCTGGCCGCACGATCAGGACCGGCGGCCCGACCAGGCAGGTGCACCGGGACCTGCCGGCCAGCCCGGACGGTCAGACCCGCCACGCCGGCCAGCCGGGCCAGTCAGGTCAGGTCGGCCGGTCAGGCCTTGAACATGGCAGGCACGTCGGCCGGACACCGTTCGTGATGCTCGTGCTCGGCCTGCTGAGCGGCGGCTTGATCTGCCTGCTCGTGGTCAACACGACGCTCGCCGCCAACTCGATCGAGATAAACCGGCTCCAGCAGGCCAACTCGGCCGGAACCGAGCGGGTTCAGCAGCTCCAGCAGCAGGTGGGCGCCGACATGTCGGCGGCCGTAATCGAGAAGAAGGCACTCAAGCTCGGCATGCGGCCGCAGCAGGTGCCCACGTTCGTCGACCTGCGCACCCGTTCGATCAAGGCCGGGAAAGAGTCGGCACGGTGAGTTCGGACGGGGGGAACGGGGACTGGCGGCGATCGCCCGGAGACCCGGGCTCCGGCGCCGGCCCCGGCTTCAGATCCGGCTCCGGTCCCGGCTCCAGAGGCCGCTCCAGACCCGGCCCCGGACCGGCGGCTGGCGGCCGGCGCCGGCGAGGCGCGGCCCGCTCCGGCCTGCCCCGGTCGGGCCTGCCCCGGTCCGGCCAGCCCCGGTCCGGCCACCGGCGGCCCGAGGCGCCGCGCGGCGGCATGCCAGCACGCCCTCCGTCAGGGCAGTCGCCTGGCCGGCCGGCCAGGTCAGGCCGCGCGGCCCGATCGGCCCCCGCGGCCCGGTCGGCCCTCGCGGGCAGGCCGGCCCGGCTGGTCCGGCCCGCCCGCCCGTCCTGGTCGCGTCGCCCGTTGCGGCGGACGAGCTCGATCCGGCGGCTGAACGTCACGCTGTTCGCTGTCATCCTCGCGATCGTGATCGTGCTCAGCAGGCTCGTTCAGCTCCAGGGCGTGGAGGCGTCCAAGTACCGCGATCTGGGCCGTCGGTGGCGAGTGACGACGCAGACCATTCCGGCTGTGCGCGGCGAGATCGTCAGCAGCGACGGCAACGTCCTGGCCATGACCGTGCGGACCGACGTGGTCTCCGCGAGCCCGCTGGACATCAGGAAGTCGACCACGCTCGCCGCGGTCGCGGCCAAGCTGGCCGGGCCGCTGCGCACCACGCGGGCGGCGCTGCTGAAGCTGCTCAGGCATCCGACCTCGCCCGACTACGTCGTGCTGGCCTGGTCGGTCAGGGCCTCAACTGCCGACGCCATCGCCAAGCTCGGGTTGCAGCCGTACGTGACGCTGACGCCGACCTACCGGCGTGCCTACCCCGGCGGTCGGCTTGCGGCCCCGCTGCTCGGCTTCGTCGACACCGACCAGAGGACCAGCCTGATGACCGGTAGGGCCGGCCTCGAGCAGACCTACAACTCGCTGCTGGCGGGCCAGAGCGGAACGGTGGTCTACGAGAAGGGGACGAACCTCCTGCCCATCCCGGGTACGGAGTCGACGGCCCGCGCCGCGGTGCCGGCCGGCAACCTGCGGCTGACCATCCAGTCCGACATCCAGTGGGAAGCCGAGCACGAGTGCGCCGCGGCGGTCGCCAGGACGCGGGCGAGGAACTGCACGGTGGTGGTGATGCAGCCGAGCACGGGACGGGTCCTGGCGCTGGCCCAGTACCCCACCTTCAACCCGACCGCGCCCGCCAGCGTGCGCGCGACGACGGACATCGCGCTGGCCAACGTGTTCGCGCCGGGCAGCACGGCCAAGGTGATCACGGCAGCGGCCGCCTTCCAGGACGCCGGGCTGACGCCGCGGTCCAGCTACGTCGTACCCGACGCGATCAGGTGGCACGGCACCTGGTACCACGACGCGGAACCGCACCAGACGCAGCGCTACACGATCGCCGGGATCATCGCGCACTCGCTGAACGACGGGATGATCCAGGTGGCCGACCGGGTCACGCCGGCCGAGCAGTACCACATGTTCCGCGCGCTCGGCCTCGGCTCGGCCTCGGGCCTGCACCTGCCCGGCGAGAGCCCCGGGCTGCTCGCTCCGCCGTCGCAGTGGGTCGCGGGCGCCCGCAACACGCGCTACCAGATCTCCTTCGGCCAGAGCATCGGCGTCACCGCCATCCAGATGGCCAGCGTCTACGCCACCATCGCCAACGGTGGCGTCCGGGTCACTCCCTCGGTCGTTGCCGGTCACACGACGAGTACCGGCCGCCACGTGCGGGCACCGCGCCCGGCGGCCAAGCGGGTCATGTCGCGCCTGACCGCCGCGCAGCTCATGCGGATACTCGAGCAGGTTCCGGTCGTCTACGACCGGGCAGGCGAGCCGTGGGGCGTCATTCCCGGCTACACCGTCGCCGCGAAGACGGGCACCGCGCAGGAGGACGGAAAGACGGGGCACTACTACGGGTCGAGCTTCATCGGCATCGCACCGGCGAAGAGCAGCGGCCTGGTCGTCGCGGTCAACCTGCAGGATCCGCGCAACGGCGCGTACTTCGGCATCGACGTCGCGGGCCCGGTCTTCAACGCCGTGATGAAGTTCGCCCTCACGACCATGAAGATCCCCCCTGGCGGGGGTCATGTCCCGAACGTCCCACTCACCGTGCCGTGAAGCGAGGTAACCTCAGCCCGTGCCAGCGGCTCTTCGTCCCAGACATGTTTCGGTGCGCCCGCTCGCCGGGCTCGCCGCGCTGCTCGGGCTGCGCCAGCCCGACCGTGACTCTTCTTTTATCCACAACGAATGGCGCGGGGTAACCGGGATTACCCATGACTCGACCGCCGTGCAGCCTGGTGACCTGTACGCCGCCCTGCCTGGCAGCCGGCACCACGGCGCGGAATTCTGCGGGCAGGCCGTCGCGGCCGGTGCGGTGGCCGTGCTGACCGACCCGGAGGGTCGTGATCGCGCGATCCGCTGCGGGCGGCCGGTTTTCGTGGTCGCCGATCCGCGGGCCATGCTCGGGGAGGTCGCCGCCTGGGTCTACGGCGACCCGTCGGGAAAGCTGCTGCTCATCGGCGTCACCGGCACCAGCGGCAAGACCAGCACGACCTACCTGATCGAGTCCGGGCTGCGGGTGGCCGGGCACCTGACCGGGCTGGTCGGAGGCGTGCAGACGAAGGTCGGCTCGGTAGTGGAGCCGAGCAGGCTGACGACGCCTGAGGCGACCGACCTGCAGGCGCTGTTCGCGGTGATGGCCGAGCGGAAGGTGACCGCGGCGGTCATGGAGGTGTCCAGCCACGCGCTCGCGCTCGGCCGGGCGGCGGGCACCTCGTTCGAGGTGGCCGCCTTCACCAACCTGTCGCAGGACCACCTGGACTTCCATCAGGACATGGACAGCTACTTCGCGGCCAAGGCGGAGTTGTTCACGCCCCGCTATGCCAGGTCGGCGGTGGTGAACATCGACGACCCGCACGGCAGGCGGCTCGCCGCGCGGGCGCCGATCCCGGTCACCACCTTCTCCGCGGCGGGCCGGGCCGATGCCGACTGGCGCGCCGCCGACGTGCGCTGCGGCGCCGACGGCTCGACCTTCCAGGTCGTCGGCCCCGGCGGGGTGGAGGCCGACGCCTCGATCATCCTGCCCGGTCCGTTCAACGTGGCGAACGCGATGGCCGCGATCGTCTCGCTGGTCGAGACCGGGGTGGGTCTCGGAACCGCGGTGCTCGGCGTGGCCGCCTGCGGCGGCGTCCCTGGCCGTCTCGAGCGGGTCGAGTCCGACCAGGACCTCACGGTCCTGGTCGACTACTCGCACAAGCCGGGCGCGCTCGAGGCCGTGCTCGGCGCGCTGCGGCCGGTGACCCAGGGCAGCCTGCGGATCGTGCTCGGTTGCGGCGGCGACCGGGATGCCGCCAAGCGGCCGCTGATGGGCGCCGCCGCCGCCGAGCTCGCCGACGTCGCGATCTTCACCACCGACAACCCGCGCTCGGAGGACCCGATCGCGATTCTCGGCGAGATGCTGGAGGGCACGCTGTCGGTACCGCCGCGCGACCGGGCGCACGTGATCGTTGAGCCGGACCGCGCCGAGGCGATCGGGATGGCCATCGGCGGCGCGGCCAAGGGGGACCTGGTGCTGATCGCGGGAAAGGGCCACGAGCGCGGCCAGTACGTCGGGGACCAGGTGATCCCGTTCGACGACCGGGAGGCCGCCGCGCGAGCGCTGGCGGACCGGGCCAGGGCCGAGCGGGCCGACGTCGCGCTCGCCAGGGCGGAGCTGGCCAGCGCCGATCTGGCCGAGCCGGAGGGCGCGTGATCCCGCTCTCCATCGCCGAGATCGCCCAGATCACCGGTGCCGTCCTGGACGGCGTCCACGACCCGGCGGCGGTCATCGCCGGCCCCGTCGTGATCGACTCGCGGGACGCTGTTCCCGGTGCGCTGTTCGCCGCGCTGCCGGGCGAGCGTGCCGACGGCCATGACTTCGCCGCCGCGGCGGTCGCGGCCGGCGCCGTCGCCGTGCTCGGGACCAGGCGCGTCGGCGTGCCCGCGCTGGTCGTCGCCGACGTCCCGGCAGCGCTCGCCCGGCTGGCCAGGGCGGTGGTCGACAAGCTGCCAGGGCTGACGATCGCGGCCATCACCGGCTCGGCGGGCAAGACCACCACGAAGGACCTGGCCGCACAGCTCGTCGGCTCGCTCGGCCCGACCGTCGCGCCGCCGAACTCGTTCAACAACGAGATCGGCCACCCGCTCACCGTGCTGCGTGTCACCGCCGGCACCAGGTACCTGGTGTCCGAGCTGTCGGCCAGGGGACCCGGGCACATCGCCGCGCTGTGCGAGGTCGCGCCGCCGGTGCTCGGAGCGGTGCTGTGCGTGGGTTACGCGCACGCGGGCGAGTTCGGCAGCATCGAGCAGATCGCGGCGGCCAAGGCCGAGCTGCTGCTGGCACTGCCCGCCGACGGCGTGGCGCTGCTGAACGCCGACGACCCGCTGGTCGCCGCGATGGCGCGGCGCACCGCGGCGCGGGTCGTGACCTTCGGCCGATCGCCCGGCGCCAACGTGCGCGCCGCGGCGGTCAGCCTGGACGAGCTGAGCAGGCCGCGCTTCACGCTGGAGATGCCGGACGGTACCGCCGCTGTCACGCTGCGGCTGCACGGTGAGCACAACGTCACGAACGCGCTCGCCGCCGGCGCGATGGCCGGCCAGCTCGGACTGGGCGTGAGCGCCGTCGCCGCCGGGCTGTCCGCCGCGACCGCCAAGAGCCGGTGGCGGATGGAGGTGACCGAGCGGCCGGACGGCGTCGTCGTCGTCAATGACGCGTACAACGCGAGCCCCGAGGCGGTGACCGCGGCGCTGGCGGCGCTCCGCGTGATGGCCGATGGCCGCCGCGCCTATGCTGTGCTGGGGCGGATGGCCGAGCTCGGCGAGCGGTCAAGGGAATTCCATGAGCAGGCAGGCGTCGCCGCGGCGCGAGCCGGGCTGGCCGGGCTCATCGCGGTCGGCGACGCGGCGGCACCGATGCTGACCGGCGCGAAGTCGGTGCCCGGGTTCGCCGGCGAACTGCTCGCCGTTCCCGACGGCCCGGCCGCCGTCGCCGCGCTCGAGGAACGGCTGCGCCCCGGCGATGTCGTACTGGTCAAGGCGTCGAGGGCCGTCGGCCTGCAGACGGTCGCGCTGGCGCTTGCCGCCGGGGAGGTCGCCCGATGAGGACGATTATCGTGTCGGCAGGCGTGGCGCTGATCCTCACTCTGTTCGGCACGCCGCTGGCGATCCAGATCTTCCGCCGACGTGGCTACGGTCAGCTCATCCGCGAGGAGGGGCCGGCCGCGCACGCGACCAAGCGCGGCACCCCGACCATGGGCGGCACTGTCATCGTGATCGCCACGCTGATCGGCTACGTCGTCGGCCACGTGCTGACGAGCACGACGATGTCGGTCTCCGCCATCCTCGTGCTCGGCCTGATGACCGGGCTGGGCCTGGTCGGGTTCGTCGACGACTTCATCAAGATCTACCGGCAGACCAGTCTCGGGCTGCGCTCAGGCGCCAAGCTGGCCGGCCAGTCGGTGGTCGGCGCGATCTTCGCCGTGGAGGTGCTCAAGTACCCGGACGGCTACGCGCTGACCCCAGCCGACCCCTCGCTGTCGTTCCTGCGCGACTTCGGTCCCGCACTCGGCGTGCTTCCCTTCGTGCTCTGGATCGTCATCATGATCGGCGCGACCTCCAACGCGGTGAACCTCACCGACGGCCTGGACGGGCTCGCCACCGGAGCGGCCATCGTGGTGCTCGCCGCGTACGTGCTGATCGCGAACTGGCAGTTCCGCAACGACTGCACGGTGCGGCTGGCGATGAACTGCTACTTCGTCCGGGACCCGCTCGACCTGGCCGTGGTGGCCGCTGCGGTACTCGGCGCGTGCTTCGGTTTCCTGTGGTGGAACGCGCCTCCGGCCAGGATCTTCATGGGCGACACCGGCTCGCTCGCGCTCGGCGGAGTGCTGGCCGGCGAGGCTGTCTGCACCCACACGCAACTGCTGCTCGCGGTGCTCGGCGGCCTGTTCGTGATCATCACGCTCTCGGTGATGATCCAGGTCGGGTCGTTCAAGCTGACCGGCAGGCGCGTGTTCAAGATGGCGCCGCTGCAACACCACTTCGAGCTCATCGGCTGGGCCGAGACCACGATCGTGGTCAGATTCTGGCTGATCGCCGGCCTGTTCGTCGCGCTCGGCCTCGGCATCTTCTACATCGAATGGCTTCCCTCGTAGTGGATCATCGCCCCGTGCCCGCCTCTGCTGGGCCCGCCTCTGCTGGGCACAGCTTCGCCGGCGACCTGGCCGGGCGCCGGGTCTGCGTGGCGGGGCTCGGCGTGTCGGGTGCGCCCGCCGCGCGGGTGCTGGCCGGCCTCGGCGCTCGGGTGACGGCGGTGGACTCGCGCGACGACGACGACCGCCGCGACCTCGCGGCCCGGCTGGCCGCCCGCGGCGTCCGGGTGCTGCTCGGCGCGCCCGCGGCGGCCACGCTGCCCGCGGGCACCGACCTGGTCGTCACCTCGCCCGGCTGGACGCCCGCCGCCCCGCTGCTCGTGTCGGCGGCCGCGGCCGGGGTCGAGGTGATGGGCGACGTGGAGCTGGCCTGGCGGTTGCGGCCGTCACTGCCCGCAGGCGGCGGGCCCGCAGGCGGCAGGCACGCAGGCGGCAGGCAGCAGTGGCTCGCGGTAACCGGGACGAACGGCAAGACCACGACCGTGCGGATGCTTGCCCTGATGCTCGCCGCGGCCGGCTACCGCGCCGTCGCGGCCGGCAACGTCGGCACCTCGCTCGCCGACGTGGTCACCGAGCCCGACCCCTACGAGGTCGTCGCGGTCGAGCTGTCCAGCTTCCAGTTGCACTGGAGCTCGACGATCGCGCCGTTCGCCGCCGTGGTGCTGAACGTGGCGGCGCACCACCTG
>DASPZH010000457.1:0-3339 GCA_035636335.1 Streptosporangiaceae bacterium | reverse complement strand
GCGGGACCACGCAGCCGCGGCTTCTGGTAGCCGAGATAGAGCCGGTCGCGCAGCAGGTCCTCGTTGTCGGTGCCGCAGTCCAGCGAGACCGGGAGGGTCAGACGCGGCTCGATCCCGGCGCCACGTCATCGGGCTTGCTGCGCAGGTGCTCGAGTTCCAGGTCCACCTGCTGCTCCATCGTCGCGACCCGCCAGGGCAGCAGGCCGCGCAGGCCGAGCGCGTCGCGTTCGGCGCCGGTGAACGCCGCGTCCTTGTTCAGCAGTGGCTGGCCCAGGACCTCTGGGCCCATCGGTCCGCTCATGCTGCCGACGGTAGCCCCCGCGGCGTTCGCGCACGGCGGCCGTTGGGCCCTGGCCGGCAGGGCCAAACGCAGTGCCGTTCGCTCGGACCGGCAGGTCAGCCCGGAGCCGGCGACTTGGCGGCGAGGCCATCGCCGAGCTCGCCGCCGCCGTCACCGTCGCCGGGCCTGGCCAGGGTCGCTCGGCGCAGCGCCGGGTTGAGCGCCCCCAGTACCAGGGCGCCTGCCACGCACGCCAGGCCGCCGCTGACCACCGAGATGCCGACCGTGAACAGTTGCGCGACCAGCCCGGCCTCCACGTTGCCGAGCGACGGAGCCGTGGTCACCTGGGCGAGGTAGAGGCTGGAGACCCGCCCGCGCAACTCGTCGGGCGTGTAGTGCTGGAGCAGCGCGTTGCGCAGCACCTCGGAGATCAGGTCCGCCATCCCGGCCAGGGCGAGGAACGCCAGCGCGACCACCAGGCTGCCGCTGAGCCCGAAGCCGACGATCGCTGTGCCCCAGGCCAGCCCGGCCCAGATGACCACGACTCCCGGCCGCCTGAGCCTGCCGGTCCAGCCGCTGGTCGCGGCGCCGAGCATGGCGCCGAGGCCGGGGGCGGCGGCCAGCAGGCCGAACGTGGCTGAGCCGCCGTCGAAGTGCTGGCTGGCGAGCGCCGGGAACAGCGCCGACGGCATCCCGAAGATCATCGCGCTGGTGTCGACGGCGAGCATGCCGCCGACGACCGCGTTGTGCCTGACATGGCGCAGGCCCTGCGCCATCGACCGCAACCCGGGCCGTCCGGCGCGGACCGTCGGCGGCAGCGGCCGGATGAACCACACGGTGAGCCCGAAGACGGCGAAGCAGGCCGCGTCGATGCCGTAGCACGAGGCCAGTCCGGGCCCGGCGATCAGCGCGCCGGCCAGCGCCGGCCCGCCCAGGTTGCCGAACTGGCTGCCCATCGCGTTGAGCGCCGCTGCGGCGGCCAGCCGGTCCGATCCGACCAGCGCCGGAACGGCGGCCGTCGAGGCCGGGGACCCGAGCCCGGACAGCGCTCCGACCAGGAGCACGAGGACGTAGACGGCCCAGAGCGCCGGATGTGAAAGGACGCTGTTGACCATCAGCAGCGCCGCGAGCATGGCCAGCGGCACCCGGCTGGCGAGCATCAGCGTGCGCCGGTCGTGCCGGTCGGCCAGCATCCCCCCGGCCAGCAGCCCGGCGAACATCCCCGCGCTGTCGGCCAGCGTGAGCATGCCGACGGCGAGTGACGACCCGGTCAGGCCGTAGACCTGCCAGTTGGCAGCGGTCGTGGCGACCGCGTTGCCCGCCATCGAGACGAACCGGCCGGTGAACAGCAGCCGGAAGTCCCTGCCCTCGCGCAGCGGCGCGACATCGATGGCGATCTGCCCGATGCGCATCCCGCTCCGTCCGGTATGTCGGCTTCCAGGGTAGTGTCGCGGCACCCGCGGCTCCGGGGAGCCGCCCGCGCACCCTCCGGCAGGGTAACCGGCATCCCCACAACGGGCTAAACCGGCCATACGCCACCAACGCCGCCATCCCTGTGGGGCATTTTCCATGATCGTGGATGATTCTCCGCACATATGCAGAAAATCATCCACGATAACCGAGTTGGCCGGGGGCGGGCCGGCGGCCGACGGCGCGTGCGGGGCCGGCCTGCGGTCCGCATGTACGTGTGCTGGTCCGTTGCGGCATCATGAGAGGGCACCAGCCTGCGGCGGAACCCGGCTTCCGCGCTGCTGGCCCGCCCGCGGCCAGGTAGGGTCGCGACCAGGGAGGGAATCCATGCATCAGCCGCCGGTCGCGCACGTCGCGAGCACCGATCCGCAGATCGCCGAACTGATCGAGGCCGAGGCCAGGCGCCAGTTCGAGAAACTCCGCATGATCGCGTCGGAGAACTACGTCTCGACGGCCGTACTGGAGGCCAGCGGGTCCGTGCTGACCAACAAGTACTCGGAAGGGTACGCCGGCCGTCGCTACTACGAGGGCCAGCAGTTCATCGACCCGATCGAGACCCTCGCCGTGCAGCGGGCCAAGGACCTGTTCGCCGTGCAGCACGCCAACGTGCAGCCGTACTCGGGGTCGCCCGCGAACCTCGCCGTCTACCTGGCGTTCGCGAGTCCTGGCGACACGGTGATGGGCATGTCGCTGCCGATGGGCGGGCACCTCACCCACGGCTGGCCGGTGTCGGTCACCGGCAAGTGGTTCCGCTCGGTGCAGTACGGCGTGCGCGCGGACACCGGCCGGATCGACCTCGACGAGGTGCGCGACCTGGCCAGGAAGGAACGCCCGAAGATCATCTTCTGCGGCGGCACGTCGATACCGCGCACGATCCCGTTCGCCGCCTTCGCCGAGATCGCGGCCGAGAGCGGCGCCGTGCTGGTGGCCGACATCGCGCACATCGCGGGGCTGATCGCCGGCGGCGCACACCCGTCCCCGGCCGGCCACGCGGAGGTGATCACGACGACGACGCACAAGACGCTGCGCGGCCCGCGCGGCGCCATGATCATGTCTACGGCGGAGCGCGCGTCGGCTATCGACAAGGCCGTGTTCCCCGGCCTGCAGGGCGGCCCGCACGATCACACGACCGCGGCGATCGCGGTGGCGCTGCGGGAGGCGGCAGCGCCGGAGTTCGGTACCTACGCCCACCAGATCGTGGCCAACTCCAAGGCACTGGCCGCCGCGCTGATCGAGCGCGGCTACAGCCTGGTCTCGGGCGGCACCGACAACCACCTCATCCTGATCGACCTGACCCCGCAGGAGATCGGCGGCAAGCCGGCCGCCAGGGCGCTGGACCGGGCCGGCGTCGAGGTGAACTACAACACCGTGCCGTTCGACCCGCGCAAGCCGTTCGACCCGTCCGGGCTGCGCATCGGCACCGCGGCGATCACCACCCGCGGGCTGACGCAGGAGCACATGCCGCAGGTCGCGGCCTGGATGGACGAGGCGGTCACCGCCGCGGCCAAGCAGGACGACGCGGTCATCGACCGGATCGCGGGGCAGGTGCGCGACCTGATGGCCGGCTTCCCGATGCCGGGCTTCGCTCC
>DASPZH010000456.1:0-8603 GCA_035636335.1 Streptosporangiaceae bacterium | reverse complement strand
GCGTACCTGATTGACGACCGGGTGACGCCCAGATCGGCGGCAAGCTGCCGCTCGGTCGGCAGCCTGCCCTGCGGGCCGAGCCCGACCCGCAGCGCGTGATCCACGATGAGCTGCGCGAGGTCATGCCCGCGCCCGGCGGTGCCGCGCGGAGCGGGGGGAGGATCAGGCTCGGCGTCGCGGTCCGGCTCGTGCTGCCCTGCCATGTCTGCCCGCCCCTCCGTCTGTCCAGCACCCGTGTGTGCAGCCCCGTGTGCGCAGCCCCGTGTGTGGAGCCTCCGAGTGCCCGGCCTTCGCCGGGCCGGCCCGAGCGCCGACCAATCCTACCAATCTCGGTCGCAGGGCGCTCACAGGGACCCAATCCGGCCCGCTGGGGCGCTGCACCAGGCGCATCCCGGCTTAAGTTCGGGCTCTTGACCCGCTTTGTCGCCCGGTTCTATGCTCAACCAATCAGCCATTGCGACCAATTTGGCTGCGGCCTTGTCCGCTGTCACGGATCTGGAGGCTGAGCATGCGGCTGGCGACCATCCTCACCGCGCGCGGGCCCCGGCTGCATGTCGCCGGGTCTCGCGGCTACGTTGACGTGGCCGACGCCACCGGCGACCCGGGTCTCGCCGCGCTCGGCGGCGTGCTGGCCGCCGGGGACGCGGCTCTGGACGCGATCAGGCTGGTCGCCGACCGGGACGGTGAGCAGGTGCGGCCGGCCGACTTCGGTCCCGCCGTCCCCGATCCGCCCAGGATCCTGTGCCTGGGCGTGAACTACAGCGAGCACGCGATCGAGGGCGGTCGCTCGGTGCCGACCTGGCCTGAGGCGTTCGTCAGGGGAGCCGGCAGCGTGACCGGGCCCTACGCGGACCTCGTGAGGCCGGCGCTGACAAACCGGTTCGACTACGAGGGGGAGCTCGGCGTGGTGATCGGCGCGGGCGGGCGCTACATCAAGGCGAGTGCGGCGATGGCGGCCGTGGCCGGGTTCGTCGTGCTGAACGACGCGACGGCCAGGGAGTGGCAGCGGGCCGCGACGCAGTGGACCGCGGGCAAGAACTTCGAGGGCAGTATGCCGATCGGGCCCGAACTGGTCACCGCCGACGAGGTGGACATCGGCGATGTCGCGCTGACCACCACGCTCAACGGCCAGGTCATGCAGTCGGCCCGCACCTCGCAGATGATCGTCGACGTGCCGAGCGCGATCGAGTTCTTCTCTTCCTTCACAAGGCTCAGGCCCGGCGATGTCATCGCGACTGGCACGCCGGGCGGGGTCGGCTTCGCGCGGAAGCCACCCGTCTGGCTGCAGCCGGGCGACCTGATCGAGGTAACCGTGGAGCGCGTCGGCACGATCCGCAATCGCGTGGTCGCCGAGGATGCCGACCTGGCCGGATGGCGCTGGCGGCCAGCCGATGCGACGCCCGCCGGCTTCTAACCCCTACTGAGGCCACTCACGCATTGAGGTGAGAGCAAATGTCCGATACCCCAGGCGCGGCGGCGCGCCGCACACCTCCATCCGGCCGGGCGCAGCTTGCCCGGCGGCCAGGGCAGGGCCGCTGGCGGCCGCGGTCCGCCGCCGTGCTCGCCGCGGTGGCGCTGACCGCGGCGCTCGCGGCGTGCAGCAGCTCGTCCTCCGGCTCGCACTCGACGCTGACCTTCGCCGACGTGGCGCCGTTCAGCGGGCCCGACGCCGCGCTCGGCCCGATCTACCTGGTCTCCTGCGACGGTACGACGAATGCCATCAACAAGGCGGGCGGCATACTCGGCCACCAGGTGAAGTGCACGACGGCGGACACCAGGGGCGAGCCCGCCGACGCCGTGCCCGCCGTCGGCAACCTGATCCAGAACACCGGCAACCTGGCTCTCGTCATCGGCTGCACGTCCGACGAGGCCGCGTCGGTCGTGCCGGTGATCAACAAGAACAAGACCGTGATGTTCTGCATGACCGGCCAGTCCGAGTTCGACCATGTCAAGTACCCGTACTTCTACCGGCTCGTGCCGCCCGACCTCGCCGAGTCCTACGCGATGACGGTGATCGCCCAAAAGCTCGGGTACAAGAAGATCGCGCTGGCATTCGGCAACGACATCGGGTCGCAGACGTTCGTCCAGCCGGCGATCGCCGCCATCGCCAAGGCCGGCCTGACGATGGTGGCCAACGAGACCCTCGACCTGCACGCCACGACGTTCAGGACGGAGGCGGCGAAGATCGTGGCGGCCCACCCAGACGCGATCATGACCGAGGCGCTCGGCAACGCGGACCCGACCCTGCTCGCCGAGATCAAGCAGCTTAACGGCGGGAAGATGATCCCGGTCATCGGCACGTCGGCGGCGATCTCGCCGGTCTTCTACTCGGCGTGCGCCAAGGCGGTCGGCGCCAGCGACTTCGCCGCGAACTTCCACGCCGACAACCTGGTCACGGCGACGAGCGGGCCCGCCTACGAGGCGTTCACCCACGCGCTGCTCGCGGTCAAGGGCCATGTCAGCGGCGCCCAGACCGGCGACTTCGCGACGTACTTCACCGCCCCCGGCGCGGTGCACCTGTACGACGGCATGAACCTCGCGGCCCTGGCCATGGTGGCGGCGGGCAGCCCCGACACCGCGAAGTGGAAGCCGTGGATCGCCAAGATCGGTGACGGCACGCCCGGCGCGGTCGTCGTGAACTCGTTCGCGGCCGGAGTCGCCGCACTCAAGGCGGGCAAGAAGATTCGCTACGTCGGGCCGGGCGGACCGACCAGCTTCGATGCGTTCCATGACTCGCCCGGCATCTTCCAGATCGATACGTACAGCACGACGGGAAAGGTCATGGTCTCCGGCAGCATCACGACCGCCGAAATCCGCGCGGTCAGCCCGTGATCAGCACCGGCAGCCCGTCCGGCCCGCGCCCGCGCGGGTTCGGGCCGGACGGGACGGCGCGCCGGTGAGCCTGCTGCTCTCCTCGGTCGGATTCGGCCTGATCACCTCGGCGGTGCTGGCGATCGCGGCGGTCGGCTTCACGCTTCAGTTCGCCGTGACTGACGTGCTCAACCTGGCCTTCGCCGGCGTGATGACCGCCGGGGCGTTCACCGCCTACCTGGTCAACCAGGCAGGCTACTCGGTCTGGGTCGGCCTGGTCGCGGCAATGGCGGCGGGCTCGGTGCTGTCCGCCCTGCTGAACTACCTCGTCTACGCGCCGTTCCAGCGCCGCGGTGCGGCGCCCATCACGCTCGTGATCGTCTCGCTCGGGATGGCGCTCATCATCGAGTTCGGCATCGCCGCGGTGGCGGGCGGCGTCGGCGTGTCCTACCGGATGGGCCAGGGACGGACGGTCAGGCTCGGCGGGCTCGTGCTGACCACCGTCCAGCTCACGATCATGGCGATCAGCCTGGTGGTCATGGTCGGCGTCCATGCCCTGCTGCGCTATTCCAGGCTCGGCAAGGCGATGCGGGCCACGGCCGCCAACCGGATGCTGGCCAGGACCTGCGGGATCAGGACCGGCCGCGTAATCGCGGTGACGTGGGCGGTGACCGGGGCGCTGTGCGGCCTGGCCGGCACCGTCTTCGCGATCGACGTCGGCTCGTTCGACCCGACCAGCACCGACATATTCCTGATCCTGATCCTGGCCGCGGTATTCCTCGGCGGTCCAGGCAACGCCTACGCCGCCATGCTGGGCGCGCTGGTCATCGGGCTGGCCACGGAGATCAGCGCGGCGTACATCCAGGCCGACTACAAGTACGTGGTCGCCTTCGTGATCCTGCTGGCCATGCTGGCCGTCCGGCCGACCGGCCTGCTCGGCACCAGGACCTGAAGCGGATTGGCTCGCCGATGTACTACCTGATCATCCTGCTCGTGTACGCGGCGGTCGACGTGATCGCCTGCCTGGGACTCAGCCAGCAGTTCGGCGTGGCCGGCGTCACCAACTTCGGCTTCATCATCTTCCAGGCCGCGGGCGCGTACGTCGCCGCGGCGCTGGCGTTGCCGCCGGACACCGCGAACGGCGGCTTCCAGCTCTACATCGGCGGCTTCAGCCTGCCGTTTCCGCTGCCCTGGCTCGGCGCGGCGGCCGCCGGCGGGCTGCTCGCCCTGCCGTTCACGTTCCTGGTCGGCAGGCGGCTGCGCGGTGATTTCGCCGCGGTCGGCCTGCTCGTCACCGCGGTGTTGCTGAACCTGCTCGTGACGAACTACCGGCCGCTGTTCAACGGGGACGCGGGGATGGCCGTAGTGCCGGCGCCGCTGGCGCACGGCATGTTCGTCGAGACCTCGAAGGGATACCAGTACGCGTTCGCCGCCGGCGGGATCGTCGTGGCGGGCGTCGTGTACTGGTTCGTCAGGCGGATCACCGAGTCGCCGTACGGGCGCACGCTGCGTGCCATGCGCGACAACGACAAGGTGGCCGACTCGCTCGGCAAGAACCTGCTCGCGCTCCGCACCGGTGTGCTGGTCGCCGGCGGGGCGATCGCCGGCCTGTCCGGCGGCATCCTGGTCAGCTTCATCGGCGTGTGGTCGCCGCCCGCGTGGAGCTACGCGGAGACCATCGTGCTGTTCACCGCGGTGATCATCGGCGGCGCCGGCAACCATCTCGGCGCCGTGCTCGGCGCCGTGCTCGTGCCGGTCGGGTTCGAGGAGGTCACCAGGTACATCTCGAACGGCGACCAGAACCTGCCGCCGAACCTGCTGCCCTCGCTCCAGTGGGTCGCGATCGGCCTGCTCATCGCGGTGTTCCTGTGGCTGCGGCCGCAGGGCGTGCTGCCCGAGCGCAAGCGCGTGATCTCCGCGCCCGACGCCGCGCCCGGCGGGCCTGGCGGGCCGGGCGGCGGCGGGATCCGGCCCGCCCGCGCACATCACCCCGCGCGCTCCCGTTGCGAAGGTCCCGAGATCCTGCGGGCGAGCGCGGTCAGCCGGGAGTTCGGCGGCGTGCACGCGGTCGCCGGAGTGTCGCTGTCCATCGCCAGGGGAACGCTGACCGGGCTGATCGGACCGAACGGGGCCGGCAAGTCCACGCTGCTGTCGCTGCTGGCCGGCACCGACAAGGTCTCCTCCGGGCAGATCACGTACTCCGGCCGGGACGTCACGGCGCTGCCGGCCTACCGCAGGGCCAGGTCGGGCCTCGTCAGGACCTTCCAGCTCGCGACGGAGTTCAAGCGGCTGACCGTGCTGGAGAACCTGCTGTGCGCGATGCCGGGCAACCGGGGCGACTCGTTCCTCGGGGCGGTGGCCGGGCGCAGGTGCTGGCGCGCGGACGAAGACCTGGCGATCGAACGGGCCATGACCCTGATCGCCGAGTTCGGGCTGACCCGGCACGCGAACGACTACGCCGGCGACCTGTCAGGCGGCCAGCGCCGGCTGGTCGAGATCATGCGCGCGCTGATGGCCGAGCCGGAAATGCTGCTGCTCGACGAGCCGATGGCCGGGGTGTACCCCGAACTCGCCAGGCGCATTGGCACGGCGCTGCGCGACCTGTGCCAGCAAGGCATGACGATCCTGATGGTCGAGCACGAGCTGGCCATCATGGATGAGTTCTGCGACCCGGTTATCGTGATGGCCGACGGCGCCATCCTGGCCCAGGGCACGATGGCTGAGTTGCGTGACCGCAGCGATGTGGTGGAGGCCTACCTTGTCGGCTGAGGACCAGGCGGCGCTGCGCGCCCGCGATGTCACGGCCGGGTACGGCGGCGACCCGGTGATCAGGGGCGTCAGCGTGCGGGCCGGGAAGGGCCAGGTGGTCTCGGTCGTCGGCCCGAACGGCTCGGGCAAGAGCACGCTGCTGAAGGCGCTGACCGGAGCGCTGCGCGTGACGTCGGGACAGGTCTGGGTGGGCTCCCGCGAGGTCACGAACTCTGCTCCGGAGGAGATCGCCCGGGCGGGCGTCGGGTACGTCCCCCAGGTCGAGGACGTCTTCGCGCCGCTCACGGTCAGGGAGAACCTGGAGATGGGCGGCTACCTCCTGGACCGCCACGAGCTGCCAGGCCGGATCGAGCACGTCATGACCGTCTTCCCCCGGCTCGCGACGATGGTGCGCCGGCCCGCGGGAAAGCTCAGCGGCGGCGAGCGCAAGATGCTCGCGATGGGCCGGGTGCTGATGCTGCGGCCCGCGGTGTTCCTGCTCGACGAGCCGACCGCCAACTTGGCGCCGGCGATCGCGCGGAGCCTGCTCACCGAGCACGTGCGGCAGCTCGCCGAGCAGGGCGCCGCCGTGCTGATCGTCGAGCAGCGCGCCAGGGCGGTGCTCGAGGTGTCCGACCTGACCTACGTCATGGGCGGGGGAGAGCTGCGGATGGCGGGTGCCCCGGCCGAGCTCGCCGCCAGCCCGGAATTCGTGGCGTCGTTCCTCGGCGGCCGGCCAGGGGCGGGCACGGCGGGCCCGGGCATGGTCTAGCCGGCCGGAGTGAGCACGCTCAGAGCGCCGGGCAGCGCGCGGATCCGCAGCGGCGTGCCCGCGGCCAGCGGCGCCGCGCAGGCCAGCGGCTCGCCGTCGGCCGCGGCCGGCAGGTCCCTGCTCACCGTGATCGTCACGTCCGCGCCGCGCAGCAGCGAGATCTGGGGCAGGGTCACGTGGCTGCCGTCCTTGATCTTCATCAGCGCCCGGACGAACGTGATCTTGGCGGCCTGCCGCATCAGCACCACGTCGAGCACCCCGTCGTCGATCACGGCCGACGGGGCGACCTGCATCCCGGCCCCGAAGCGGGCCGAGTTGGCCACCACCACCGCGTAGCCGTCGAACTCGTCCGCGTCGCCGCCGGCGATCTCCACGGTGAAGGTGGCCGGCCGCCAGCGCGCGAGGGCGCGGAGCGCCGCCACCGGGTACACCAGCGGCCCGCCGAGCCACCTGGTCGCATTGGCGATCTCGCCTGCGACGGCCGGGATCCCGGCGTACACGCTGCCCGCCACGACGATCTCGGGTTGTCCCGGGGTGCCGACTGAGATCAGGTCGATCCGCCTGACCTGCCCGGCGGTGAGCACCCTGGCCGCCGCGGCCGGGTCCAGCGGGATGCCGAGCACGCCGGCGAGGTCGTTGCCCCGGCCGGCCGGGATGATCCCGAAGCGGGCGCCGCTCGTCGCCGCGACTCCGGCGAGCGCCCCGGCCATGCCGTCGCCGCCCACGGCCACTACGACATCGCCGCGGCCAGCCGCGCCCGTCGCGAGCTCCCTCGCGTGGGCCAGGCTGGCGGACTCGACGACCCGGTGCTCGGCACCCGCCGCGGTGAGCGCGGACCTGGCTGGGTGCAGCAGATCGCGCGCCCGGCCGTTGCCCGCTGCCGGGTTGACAATCAGGCACAGCGGACGTAGCACGCGAACCTCCTCGTGGCCGGGAATGCAAAGGTTACCGCCGTGGCGGCGTACCATCTGGTGCTATGGCGGCGCAGCGCGATGAGGCCAGTGACGAGGCGCGATTCCTGCACGTCCAGACGACGACCGACTCGCGCGCCGAGGCGATGGAACTCGCCCACGACGCCGTGCGGGCCAGGCTCGCGGCATGCGCTCAGGTGGCCGGCCCGGTGGCGAGCACCTTCTGGTGGGAGGACGGCATCGAGCGGGCCGAGGAGTGGATGGTCATGCTCAAGCTGCCCGCCGACAGGTATCCCGAGCTGGCCGAGTTCCTGCTTGAGCGGCACAGCTACGACGAGCCGGAGATCATCGCCACGCCGATAGTCGCGGGCTCGGCGGGCTACCTGGACTGGATCGACGAGGAGACCAGGCCGCGTTAGCGGCCCGGAAAACCGAGGAGGTGCGATGACCTCGGAGCCGCTTTCCGCCGACGGGCTGTTCGGCCCAGGCTCGGTGACCTGGCGCATACTCGGGGAGCCGGTGCTGTGGGTGGGCGGGCTGCGCGCGATGTACCTGCAGGCGCTGCATGCTCGCACGATGCGCGCGACCTGGCAGAACACGGCGTTCGCCCGGCCCGGCGAAGCCTGGGGGCGGTTCGGCAGGACGGTGGAGTTCGTCCGCGTCCGTACGTACGGCACGGCCGCCGAGGTGGAGCGGGCCGGCCGCCGGGTCAGGAGGGTGCACGCGTCGCTGACCGGGACGGACGCCGACGGCTCGGTCATCCGGCTGGACGAGCCTGACCTGCTGCTGTGGGTGCACTGCGGCGAGATCGCCTCCTACGCCGACGTTGCCCGCCGGTCGGGCATGGGCCTGTCGGCCGCCGACCTGGACCGGTTCGTCGCCGAGCAGCGGCGCAGCGCCGCCGTGGTCGGGCTCGACCCGGCCGGCGTGCCGGCCAGCATGGCCGAGCTTGACGCGTACTACGAGCGCATGCGGCCGCTGCTGCACGCGTCCGACGAGGCGCGGCAGGCGCTGCTCAGGTCGTTCCGCCCCGACATTCCGTGGCCTTTCACCGGCCTCAAGCTCGTCGTTCCGCCGGCCAACGTGCTGGCATTCGCCAGCCTGCCGCGCTGGGCCCGGCGGATGTACGGCGCCCCCGGCAGTCCGGTCACCGACCTGAGCACCACGATCGCGCTCCGCGCGCTGCACCAGGCCACCACGCGCATCCCGCGCCGACTGCTCGCCATGCCGCCAGCCGCGGCATGAGCACGCGGGAACCTCAGGGGCGGCAGCGAAGTTGATCCGGGCAAGCTGGGCACTTCGATCGTGGTCGCGCTCCGGGTGCCAGCGACCTGCCATGACGGGATGTGGTGTCTGATGCG
>DASPZH010000455.1:0-4213 GCA_035636335.1 Streptosporangiaceae bacterium | reverse complement strand
CGAGTGCCTCTTCGTCTGTCCCTGACACCTCATAGAGCACGACGAATACGCGGGCATGCTCGTCATCTTCGTCCTCGACCACGGTCGCGAGCGCGCCGTCCCAGCCGATGTCGGCGCCGCCGAAGGTGAGCCGCCAGCCGCCGAGCCAGCCGGTGCCGGCACGCGGGGAGTGCGGGCAGCGGTCGGCCATCTGGGTCGGGTCCATGTTGCTGCCGTATGCCGCGTACAACGCCACGGTCCATTAGCGTACGAGGCTGCCGGGTCGCGGGTACGAAGGTTGGCCCGGCCGGTCAGCCAGGCCGGAGGCGCCCGGCCGGCGGCGAGCGGCGATGCGACAGAATGAGGCATCGTGAGTCAGCCGCGTAGCCGCATAGCGATCATCGGCGGGGGGCCGGGCGGGTACGAGGCCGCCCTCGTCGCGGCGCAACTCGGCGCCGACGTGACGATCATCGAGGAGAGCGGCCTCGGCGGCTCCTGCGTGCTCACCGACTGCGTTCCGTCCAAGACGCTGATCGCCACCGCCAGCCTGATGGCCGCGATGGAGGGCACCAGCGACCTCGGCATCCGGTTCGACCACGAGCCGGGCGAGCCGGGCGAGCCGGGCGGGTTCGGGCGCCAGCCGGGCCAGCGCGGTGCGGCCTGGGGCTCGCTCGCTCGCGCCCACGCGCCCCGGATCTACTCACACGCTCGCGCCGACGCGCCGCAGATCTACTCGCGGATCCGCGACCTGGCGCGGGCCCAGTCTGCCGACGTCGCGAAGCGGCTGGCCGCCGAGGGCGTGCGGGTGATCAGCGGCCGCGGCCGGCTGGCCCGCCGGGGCGTGGTGGCGGTCGGTGACACCGAGATCCAGGCGGACACCGTGCTGGTCGCCGCGGGGGCGCACCCGAGAGTGCTGCCCACCGCGGTTCCCGACGGTGAGCGGCTGCTGACCTGCCGCCAGTTGTACGACCTCACCGAACTGCCCAGCGAGTTGGTCGTGGTCGGCTCCGGCGTGACCGGAGCCGAGTTCGCGTGCGCGTTGCAGGCCCTGGGATCGCAGGTCACGCTGGTCTCGTCGCGGCAGCACGTGCTGCCGAACGAGGACGCCGACGCTGCGATGGTCATCGAGGACGTGGCCCGGCGCCGCGGCATGTCGGTGCTTGGTCGGTCACGGGCGGTGTCGGCGAGCCGGACTGCGGACGGCGTTGAGGTCTGCCTTGAGGACGGCCGGACCGTGCGCGGCTCGCACTGCCTGCTGACGGTGGGGATGGTGCCCTCGACCGAGGGGATCGGGCTCGCGGAGTCCGGGGTCGGGCTCGATGCCCGCGGGTTCATCGCCGTCGACCGGGTGTCCAGGACCTCGACTCCGGGCATCTACGCCGCGGGTGACTGCACCGGAGTCTGGATGCTGGCGTCGGTAGCGGCGATGCAGGGCCGGATCGCGATGTGGCACGCGCTCGGCGAGGCCGTGCAGCCACTGCGCCTCAGGCACGTGGCTGCGACCATATTCACCGAGCCGGAGATCGCGACGGTCGGCGTCAGCCAGCAGGACGTGGACACCGGCGTCGTCGGCGCGCGCGTGGAGAAGCTGCCGCTCGCCACCAACGCTCGGGCGAAGATGGACGGCTTCGGCGACGGTTTCGTCAAGCTGTTCACCAGGCGGAACACCGGAATCGTGCTCGGCGGCGTGATCGTCGCGCCGCGGGCCAGCGAGCTGATACTCGGCGTGTCGCTCGCCGTCGAGCAGCAGCTTACCGTCGACGAGATCGCGCACACCTTCGCCGTCTACCCCTCGCTGAGCGGCAGCGTGACCGAGGCCGCCCGCCGCCTGATGCAGCCGGCCGAGCCGCTCTGATCCGGTAGCCGCGGTGCCCCGCCGCCCAGCGGGGCGCCGCAGCGGGGAGCTAGTGAGCGGGGTGACCGAGATCGGGGTCGTCGGGGACGTCGAGGCCGTGCTGGCGCAGCCGCGACGTCCTGATGTCGTCGGCGTAGGCGGCCACGCTGAAGATGCTTCCGGCCAGGATCAGCCCGATCATCATCGCGGCGAGCCAGGCGGGCGCGGGAACGAGAGTCAACAGCACGACGGCAACGATGACGCAGACCGGCACGATAACGGCGAGATGGCGCAGGATCGTCCTGAGCCGCCAGCCGGCGTCCGTGAGTTCGTGCTTGACCCAGTCGCGGTTGTCCTCGGGGAGCCGGAATCCCAGCGCGAACAGCAGCCAGCGCAGCGGGCCCGGGTCGCCGGGAATCCTCGTCATCGTCCTATCCTCGCGGATCGCCGGCCCGCACGGGACCCCGGTCAGTCCGCGATGCGGCAGATGGGCTGGCCGGCCGAGACGGTCTGGCCGACGCTGACGCCCAGTTCGGAGACGGTGCCGTCCTTGTGCGCGGTCAGCGGCTGCTCCATCTTCATCGCCTCGAGCACCACGACGGTCTCGCCCTCGTCCACGCGCTGACCTTCGGCGGCAACGATCTTGACGATAGTGCCCTGCATCGGGCTGGCGAGCACGTCGCCATCGGATCCTGCGCGGGCGCCGGGGCCGCGACGGCCGCCCGCCCGGCGGCCCGCGCTGCCCCCGCCCGCGCTGCCCCCGCCCGCTCTGCCCCTGCCCGCCCGTCCGGCACCCGGAGCGCCAGGACCGGCAGGGCGGCCAGGACCGGGCGCGGTCCCGGCGCCCGCCGCGCCCGACATCCCCAGGCCGAACCCGGCGGGGACGGACACCTCGAGGCGCTTGCCGCCGACCTCGACCACGATCCGCTCCCGCCCGGGCACCGGGTCGCCGCCATGACCGCTGTCGCCGGAGTACGGAGGCAGCTTCCCGGTGAACTCGGTCTCGATCCACCTCGTGTGCACGGCGAACGGCGCACTGGTGAACGCCGGATCGTCGAGCAGCGCGCGGTGGAACGGGAGCACGGTCGGCATGCCGCCCACCTCGAACTCGGCCAGCGCGCGCCTGGCCCTGGCCAGCGCCTGCGGCCGGTCGGCGCCGGTCACGATCAGCTTGGCGATCAGCGAGTCGTACATCTGCGGCACGGTCATTCCGGCGGCGTAGCCCGCGTCGACCCGCACGCCCGGGCCTTGCGGCAGGTTCCAGGCGGTGAGCGTTCCCGGCGCGGGCAGGAAGCCGCGCCCGGGGTCCTCGGCGTTGATCCGGAACTCGATCGAGTGCCCGCGCAGGTCGGGGTCGCCATAGCCCACGGCCTGGCCATCGGCGATCTTGAACATCTCCAGCACCAGGTCGATGCCGCTGACCTCCTCGGTGACCGGGTGCTCGACCTGAAGCCTGGTGTTGACCTCGAGGAACGACACGGTGCCGTCCTGGCCGATGAGGAACTCGCAGGTTCCGGCCCCGACGTAGCCGGCCTCGCGCATGATCGCCTTGGACGACTCGCGCAGCACGGTCTCCTGGTCGGGGGTCAGGAACGGGGCCGGCGCCTCCTCGACCAGCTTCTGGTGCCGGCGCTGCAGCGAGCAGTCCCTGGTCGAGACCACCACGATCGTGCCGTGGCGGTCGGCCAGGCACTGGGTCTCGACGTGCCGCGGCCGGTCCAGGTAACGCTCGACGAAGCACTCGCCCCGGCCGAACGCCGCGACGGCCTCGCGGACGGCGGACTCGAACTGCGGCTCGATCTCGTCGTGGGTCCACGCGACCTTGAGCCCGCGCCCGCCGCCGCCGTAGGCGGCCTTGATCGCGATGGGCAGCCCATGCTCGCGCGCGAACACGGCCGCCTCCGCCGGGCCGGAGGCCGGACCCTCGGATCCCGGTGCCAGCGGGGCGCCGACCGAACGCGCGATCGCGCGGGCGGCGGTCTTGTCGCCGAGTGCCTCGATCGCGGCTGGAGGCGGGCCGATCCAGGTCAGCCCGGCGGCGATGACCTCGCGCGCGAAGTTGGCGTTCTCGGCCAGGAAGCCGTACCCGGGGTGCACGGCGTCCGCCCCGGACTCGGCCGCCGCCTTGAGGATCTTGGCGATGTCCAGGTAGCTGTCGGCGGCCGAGACCCCGCCCAGCGCGTAGGCCTCGTCGGCCGCCCTGGCGTGCAGCGAATCGAGGTCGGGCTCGGAGTAGACCGCGACGCTCGCCAGACCCGCGTCGCGGCAGGCCCTGGCAATCCGCACGGCTATCTCGCCCCGGTTGGCGATGAGGACCTTGCGCACGAAACGGCTCCTTTTCGGCTGCTCAGGAGTCTAGGTGAGCCGGCAGCGCATGGCGGAGGAGGGGCGTTGTTCCAC
>DASPZH010000454.1:0-4731 GCA_035636335.1 Streptosporangiaceae bacterium | reverse complement strand
CCGGGCGCGCAACCTGGTCCGCGACTACGGACGGGCGCGGCGCGCGGTCGCCGCGCTGCCGCAAGACGTGGCCGGCGACCCCGGCCCGGACGCCGGGACCAGCGCGATCGCCGACGACCGCCTGCGGCTGATCGCGGCGTGCTGTCATCCGCTGTTGCCGGCCGACGCGCAGGTCGCGCTGACGTTGCGGATGGTGTGCGGCCTGACCACCGAGGAGATCGCCTGCGGCTGCCACCTGCCCGCCACCGCGGTGGCCCAGCGCGTCGTGCGGGCGAAGCGGGTGCTGCGGGAGCACCGGGCCGGCTTCCTGGCCGGCGAGCCGGACGTCCGCGCCCGGTTGCCGGCCATTCTCGACGTCATCTACCTCGTCTTCAACGAGGGCTACCTGGCCGCCGCCGGCGACACCCTGACCCGCGGCGACCTCGCCTTCGAGGCCTACCGCCTGGCCTGCGTGGTCACCGACCTGATCGTGGACGACCCGGAGCCGTGGGCGCTGCGGGCACTGGTGGCCTTCCATCTCAGCCGCTGGGCCACCCGCACCGACGAGCACGGCTCGCTGCTCACCCTCGACGAGCAGGACCGGGCCAGGTGGAACCGCGAGCTCATCGCCGACGGCGTGCGGGCTCTGAGCCGCGCCCGGGCCGGCTCAGGCCCGCTGCTGCTGCAGGCCGAGCTGGCGGCCTGTCACTCGACCGCGGTAACCTTCGACGCCACCGACTGGAACGCGATCGTCACGGTCTACGACCGGCTTCAGTGCGTCGAGGACACCCCGGTGGTGGAGCTGAACCGCGCGGTAGCGGTGGCCATGCGCGACGGCCCCGGCGCCGCGCTTCCGCTGCTTGACCGGCTCGCCGCCGAACCCGCGCTGCGCGCCTCGCACCGAGTCTGGGCCGTCAGGGCCGACCTGCACCGCAGGCTGCGCGACCGCCAGGCCGCGATCGCCGACTATCAGCACGCGCTCCGGCTCGTCAGCAACCAGGCAGAGCGTCACTACCTCGAAGCTGCCCTGCGGCGCGTCGCCGATCAGCTTCCCGACCAGGAAACCCAAGAGAAAGGCTGAACCAGATGCTGCACGCTGAGCACACCGTCTCCATTAGCCGGTCGCCCGACGACGTCTTCGGCTACCTGGCCGACGGCGCGCACAACCGCGACTGGCGGGCCGGTGTCCTCGAGATCGAGCGCACGACCGCGGCCGACGGCCAGGGAGCCGCGTACCGGCAGGTTCTCGCCGGGCCCGGCGGCCGGCGCATCGACGGCGACTACCAGGTCACGGTATTCGACCCGCCGCGGCGGCTGGAGTTCGCCGTCACGGCCGGGCCCGCCCGACCGCGCGGCGTCTTCGAGCTCACCGAGAACCCTGACCACAGCACGAAGGTGCGGTTCGCGCTCGACCTGGCGCCGGCCGGGCTGATGAAGCTCATGACGCCGATGATCTCCAGGCAGATGCGGTCCGAGGTCGCCCAGCTTGACTCGCTCAAGGCAGTTCTCGAGCGCACGTCAGCACTGAGTCGGCCAGCACTGAGTCGGCCAGCGCTGAGTCGGCCAGCACTGAGTCGGCCAGCCCTGAGTGGCCAGCACTGAGTCGGCCAACTCGGCGCGCGGGCACCGACAACTTAAGGTTGACGCACACCGGCGACAACCTTAAGTTGTCGCTGTGAGGGTCGTCAACGTGCCCGTGCTGGCGGGTGCGGTCCGCCAGCGGGCTTCCGGCGATCCGCTCGACCGGATCGAGGCGGCGCTGTCGGTCGGCGATGAGCTCGCGTCCGGCGCCGACGAGCTGATCGGCACGTTCGTCGCGGAAGCGCGGGCAGCAGGGTGCTCGTGGACGGAGATCGGACAGCGGATCGGCGTGTCGAAGCAGGCCGCCAGGCAGCGTTTCGTGCTGCGGCCAGCCGCCCCGGTTGGCGGCCATGAACGGCAGCCCAGGCAGCGACGGCGCGGACGGGGGAAGGCGGCTGACCACTCGTGCTCGTTCTGCGGCAAGCCTCCAGCCGCCGGGCCGCGGCTGATCGCGGGCCCCGGGGTGTGGATCTGCGCGGAGTGCGTCAGCCTGTGCGACGAGATCCTCACCGAGGAGGAGGCAGGGCCACCGAGTTCGGCACCGCGTGGGTGACCTGGTCCCAGACCAGGAGATCCTCGGCGCCGGTGGCCGGCCGGACGCCGGCAGCCCGCTGACGTCGGCGGTCAGCCCGGGTGGTTGGTAGCGGCCGGGAAAAGGAGCACTAGCCGGACCGGGCCGGCGCGGCGAAGCCGCTGTGGCGCACCACGTCAGCGAGGCTCGTATACGGAATGGACGGGTACGCTCGGCGCACCAGGTCGGCATCGAACGCCATCGCAGTGGTGTCCATGACGAGGCCGGCCTGGATCTGCCTGGCCACCGTCGGGTTTGCCAGCTTCATCGCCACCGAGCTGGCGCGCATGACCGGGCGGGGGATCCTGCCGACCCGGCCGCCCCTCCCGGTCCCGGAACACGTCGACGAACTGGCGCATGGTCAGGTTCTCCGGGCCGCCGACGTCGACGACCTGGCCGCGCATGGCCGGCTCGGTCACGGCGAGGCGGACGAACTCGGCCACGTCGCGCGCGGACACCCAGTTGATCGGGTTCTGGCCGCGGCCGAAGATCATGGTCTTGCCCTTCTCGACCAGCGGGCGGCCCAGAACCTCGCACCAGGTCTCCAGGTACGCCGCGGGCCGTATGATCGTCCACTCCAGCCCGGTCTCCCTGAGCTGCTGCTCGGAGGCGAATTTCATCCGCATGAGTTCCATCGGATGATCGGGTGCCGCGTCCTTGACCGAGACCAGCACGAACTGCCTGACGCCCGCCGCCTGGGCGGCCTGGATCAGGTTGCGGTTGCCGTCCCGGTCGACGGTGGCCGGGCCCGCGCCATCCGTCCCGGCGAAGCCGTGGACCGCCGATACGACCGTCTGCGCGCCCCTCACCGCACCGCGCACGGCCGCGGGCTGGCCGACGTCGCCCTCGGCGATCTCCAGGTCCGCGCCGAGGTGCCCGGCCCGTTCGCGGTCCCTGGTCAGCACCCTGACCTGGAGGTCGTGATCGCGCAGCGCGCGCACCAGGATGGTGCCCAGCGTCCCGGTCCCGCCCGCGACCAGGATCATCGTGGGCCGCCGGCAGCGGCGGGCGAGCCCGGGGCGTCAACGGCGCCGATCTGAACGAGGAAGGGCAAGATGTCCACGACGTCCCAGTGCTCGGCGAGGCGGCCGTCGCGCAGCAGGTGGATGTCGACGCCCTGAACCTGCGTGCTCTTCCCGGTCGGGGTATGGCCCATCCAGTCACCCACGTGCGTGCCCCGGTTGGTCCACATGACGGCCACCTTGTCGCCATCGCCGAGCAGGTGCTCGATCGTGAAGTGGGAGGCAACCGCCGCTCGCACCATGCTGACCCGCTGCTTGAGGCCCTCGACCCCCTGCACCTGGCCCGGGAACGGGTTGTGCTCGATGTGGTCCGGCCAGGCGAGCTCGTCGAGTACCTCGAGCCTGCCCTGGTTGCCGACCTCCTCGTACATCCGCACGACCGTCTGCTTGTTCTGCTCTTCCCTGGTCATCCATGCCTCCTCGGCGGCTCGCCGGCGGCCCGGCGGGCGGTTGGTACGATCCGCTTGATCGCATTCAGGCTCGATGATGCTGCTACCGGGCTGGCGACGCCATGAAACTTACTCACCGGTTGGGTCACCGAGTCGAACGCAACGTGCGGCTGAAGGCCGGAGTTGGCCGTGGAATGGCAGGTTGACGGAGTGCTGGGGACCGTGCTGCGGGGCATGCGCCAGGAGGCGGGGCTGACCCAGGAAGAGCTCGCCCACCGGGCGGGCATCAGCAGCCGGACCATCAGCGATGTCGAGCGCGGGCTGCGATCCGCCGTGCACGGCGACACGGCACGAAGGCTGGCGTCCGCCCTGGGCGTGGCGGGCCAGGCCAGGCTCCGCTTCGAGGCGCTGGCGCGAGGTCGGCCTGTGCCGGAGCCGCGAGCTCCGCGCGGCGGCGGGCTTCCGCTGCCGCTCACGCCGATCATCGGGCGGGGCGACGATCTCGACGAGCTCACCGCGATGCTCCGACGGCCGGAAACCCGGCTGCTGACCCTGACCGGTCCCGGCGGCATCGGCAAGACCAGGCTCGCGATCGAGGCCGCGGGCCGGGTAACGGACTGTTTCGGCGGCGGGGTCGTTTTCGTCAGCCTCGGCGAGGTCAAGGACGTCTCGCTCGTCGCGCCGGAGCTGGCCAAGGCGCTCGGCGTCGCCGAGGTCAGGGAAGACCTCCAGGGCCTGCTGACCGAGCGACTCACCGGCAACCGGACGCTCGTGGTGCTCGACACTCTTGAGCACCTGACGGCCGCCGCGCCGCTGTTGTACGCGATCATGCTCGGCACCGCGGACGTGACCTTCCTCGCGACCAGCCGCAGCGCCCTGCGCCTGCGCGGCGAGCAGCAGTACCCGGTCGTGCCGCTCGGCGTGCCCGCGCCGGGCGAGGCCGATCTCGGCTCCCGCGAGCGGCTCGGGCGCTGGCTGGCGACCGCGCTGTTCGCCGAACGGGCCCTGGCCGTCCGGCCCGACCTGCCTGACGATGCCGTGACCGCTCGCCAGGTCGCGGACATCTGCCGCGAGCTGGACGGTCTCCCGCTCGCGATCGAGCTTGCGGCGAGCCGGGCCGGGCATCTGCCGTTGGCCGCGATCCGGGACCAGCTCGGCGACCGGCTCGGGCTGCTGGTCGGCGGGCCGC
>DASPZH010000453.1:0-4297 GCA_035636335.1 Streptosporangiaceae bacterium | reverse complement strand
CTGTCCGTTCGCCGGGCGGCCCTGTCCGTTGGCCGGGCGGCCCTGTCCGTTGGCCGGGCGGCCCTGTCCGTTGGCCGGGCGGCCCTGTCTGTTCGCCGGGCGGCCCTGTCCCTGCGCCGGGCGGCGCGGCACCGGGACACTGGCGGCTCAGTCGCCGTGCGGTCCTTGAGGCCTGGGGTGACAGTGGAACGGGTGTACGAGCTGTGCTGACATCGGCCGAACTGGTCACGTTCTTGGATACGGTGCTTAGTGAGCCGGACGGTGGCGCCCCGGCAGGTTCGCCGCCGATCTCTTGGACGGCCGAGCACCGGCAGGGGCGAGCTGGTCGGCCGACGTTGCCGCAGCGAGGAAGGGTGCCGGATGGGTCTGCGCGATCTCGTCTACCGGCTCTACGAGCGGCGGCTCGGAGCGTCGCTCTCGCCGTCGGTAACTCCCAGGCACGTGGGAGTGATGTGCGACGGTAACCGTCGCTGGGCCCGCTCCGCGGGACTCCCCGACGTCAGCAGCGGTTACCGCGAGGGCGCCGACAAGATCTTCGAGCTGCTCGACTGGTGCCGGGAGGCCGGGGTCGAGGTCGTCACCTTGTGGCTGCTTTCCACCGACAACCTTGTCGGCAGGCCGGAGTCCGAGCTCGAGCCCCTGCTCGAGATCATCGAGGACACGGTCAGGCAGCTCGTCGCGCAGCACTGGCGGGTCAAGCCGGTAGGAGCGCTCGACCTGTTGCCCGCCGAGATGTCCCGGGTGCTCAAGGATGCCGGCGAGGCGACGGCCGACTATCCCGGCCTGGCGGTGAACGTGGCCGTCGGCTACGGCGGCCGGCACGAGATCGCCGACGCCGTCCGCGCGCTGCTCCAGGAGCACGCGACGAAGGGCACGACGATCGAGGAACTGGCCGAGGTCCTGGATGTCGAGCACATCGCCGAGCACCTGTACACGGCCGGCCAGCCGGATCCCGACCTGGTGATCAGGACGTCGGGCGAGCAGCGGCTCGGCGGGTTCCTGCTCTGGCAGAGCGCGCACTCGGAGTTCTACTTCTGCGACGCCTACTGGCCGGCTTTCAGGAAGGTCGACTTCCTCCGCGCGCTGCGCTCGTACGCCGGGCGGCACCGCAGGTTCGGCGGTTAACCGACCAGCCGGCGGCCAGCGGGCGGGCAGCCTGCGGCCGGTCGGCCAGTCAGCGGGCACCGCCAGCCGTTCAGCCGCCAGCCGCTCAGCCGGCCAGGGCGGCCGCTGTCAGCCCGCGCGGCGCCTTGGTCAGCGTGCCGTGCTTGTCGAGGTAGATGCCGCAGTAGCTGATCAGCACGCGGCGGCCGCTCGGGTCCGGGTCGAGGGCGGCCGGCCCGCATCCGGGCCGCCTGGCCACCACGATGGCCCGCCCGGCCGGGGCTCCGGTGCGGGCGTCTGCGGTCTGGAACACCTCAGTCCCGGCGGCCGGGCACTTCTCGAGCGCGGCGAACCGGCCGCTGCTGCCGAGCCAGGCCGTGACGTCGGGAACGCAGGTCGCGCCGGCCATCTCGGCCGACAGCCAGCTCGACCTGGCCGACGTCGCCGACGTGCGCCTGGCGGTGTTCAGCGTGACGGGACCGGCCGCCGCTCCGGCCGGGCGGGCGGGAAGGAAGCTGAGGTGCCGTCCGTCCGGTGCCCAGGACAGGCTGGTGACCAGGGTTGCCCGGACGGACCGCAGCCGCCAGGACCGGTCCGCTCCGCGGTGGCCGGGCAGCGGCAGCACCTCGATCCTGGGCAGCGCCGACGGCCGGGAAAGCGCGACGGCCACGCGGCTCCCGTCCGGGCTGACGGCTGCCGACGTCACGACCTCGGGAAAGAACATTGGCCCGAACGGCTCGCTCGTGCCGGCCGTCGTCACCAGCGCAAGCTGGGCGGTGCGGACTGTGCGCCACGGTTTCGGGCTGGCGTACATGACCACCCAGCCGCCGGCCGGGTTGGTCACCAGCACGGGCGGCGCGCCGGCCGCGGCACCGAGGCCGGGCAGCGGCACCGGGGCGCTCGCCGAGCCCATCCTGGTCATGACGAACCGGCCGGCGGCATCCAGGCCGAGCAGCAACCGCCCGGTGCCCGGCGGTGGCAGTGCGGACGCCAGACGGCGCCAGCCGCTTCCCGCGCCAGGCGGGTTCGCCGTGTTGCTCGCCGCGCCGGTCGGGCTGGGCGTGGTCTTGTCGGAGTTCGCCGAGCTCGGTGACTGGCCGCCGGAGTTTGCCGGGCGTGGTGACTGGCCGCCGGAGTCGAGCGTCAGCCGCGTCGGACTTGGCTGCCGCTGGACCGTGCCTGCCGGCGACGCCAGGACAGGCGGCTCCAGGCCCGGACGGCCCGACCAGGCCAGGCCTGCCGCCTGCGGCGCTGCGACGCCGCCGGCCAGCACCATCGTCCACGCGATCGTGGCCACCCGCAGCCTGGCGCGGCGGCGCCGCCGGCCCCTGCCGACCGCGTGCTCGGCCGGCGGGACATCGACGGCAATCCGCGTGACCTGCTCGAAGAGTTCCCGCAGGCGATCGTCAGACATGGCTGGCCTCCGGTTCGGCGCGGGCCGGCCAGGCCGGGACGGGGTGCAGGCGCCGCGAACTCGCCCCGGGACGTTCCGGGGCGTCGTCCCCGCGGGCCAGCACAGCCTCCGCCGGATCGATCACGCGGACGGCGTCCGCCAGCGCGGTCCTGCCGCGCGAGAGCCAGCTCTTGACGCTTCCGGCCGGGCAGCGCAGCTCGGCCGCGATCTGGTCGACGGTCAGGTCGCACAGGTAGTGCAGCACGAGCACGGTCCGCTGCCGCTCTGGCAGCGTCCGCAGCCCGCTCACCAGCGCGACCGTGTCCGTGCTGACCTCGGCGGCCTGCTGGCCGGCCGCGTGGCAGGCGGCGGTCCTGGCCACCCGGATCCGCCGCCAGCGGCTGGCGGCCAGATTGGTCGCTACCCGGCGCACCCAGGCCTCGGGCGAGTCGCACTCGCGGACCGCGGGCCAGCGCTGCCAGGCGCGGGCGAACGCCTCCTGCGCGATGTCCTGAGCCTCGGCCAGGTCCGCGGTGAGCGCGTAGGCGTGCCGGATGAGACGAGCGGCGGCGCCGGCGTAGAAGTCGTCGAAGCTCGGCTGGCCGGCTGTGCCCGGGTGGCCGGCTGTGCCCGGGTGGCCGGCTGTGCTCAGCTCATCCGGCGCTGCCATCGAGCTAGCTCGCCGCTTGGACGGGGAACGGCGGCAGCGGCGGCCTCGCGGGCCGGCTCGGTTGTCTCACATGCCGTTTGACGCATGAGCGCCGCGATTGGTTACATGCCCGTCAATTCCGCAAAGCAATGCATGCCAGCCGATCCGCATCCGTCGAGTTCGTGGTGCGCCGCTACTTCCGCATCATGCCCTCTCGCAGGTACCGTCGGGACTGACGGGCGGTGCGTAGCCGCCCGGCGGGAAGGCCCTCGAGATTCTCGAGCTTCGCGTCGTGGTACGCAGGCGAGATGAGCGAAGGGCCGGCGCCCGGCCCATCGCTGGCCGGTCCCGGTCCCTCCGACACGTTTGTGTCCGACGCGGCGCCGCAACGGCGCTCAGGGGAGAGTGAGTGGCAATTTCCGCATCAGCTCGCGCATCGCGCCCGAACCGTATCAGCCCTCAGCAGTCAGCAGCGAGCTCAGGTGACGCGATCAGGTCGCCGGGGAAGCGGTCACGGCGGGTCGGTCCCGCCGTCGGCTCGCCATCCTCGGACGGGCCGGCCACCGGAGCCAACCGCCGCACGTACGTGCTCGACACCAGCGTCCTTCTCGCCGACCCCGGCGCCATCGGCAGGTTCGCCGAGCACCGGGTTGTGCTGCCGCTGGTCGTGATCACTGAGCTTGAGGCCAAGCGGAACCATCCCGAGCTTGGCTTCTTCGCGCGGGCGGCGCTGCGTCACCTGGACGACCTGAGGGTTACCTGCGGCAGGCTCGACGCCGACATCGAGATCGGCGATCTCGGCGGCACCGTGCGAGTTGAGCTGAACCACTCCGATCCCTCGGTGCTGCCCGCGGGCTTCAGGCTCGGCGACAACGACACCAGGATCCTGTCGGTGGCGGGCAGCCTGGCGGCCGAGGGCGAGAGCGTCGTACTGGTCAGCAAGGACCTGCCGCTGCGGATCAAGGCGGCGGCGATTGGCCTGCATGCGCAGGAGTACCGTGCCGAACTGCCGCCCGACTCGGGCTGGACCGGCATGGCCGAGCTCGAGGTTGGCCCGGCCGAGATCGACCAGCTGTACCAGACTGGCACGCTCGACTCGGCCGCCGCGGCCGACCTGCCGTGCCACACCGGCCTGGTCCTGTACGCGGGTG